>JBHIEO010000096.1:0-1529 GCA_046760665.1 Bathyarchaeia archaeon | reverse complement strand
GAACTCTGCTCTCAGAAAAGTCGCGTTCGCCACACATGAACTCGATTACGCCTTCTATGTCGGGTTCTTTCCAAACAAGCTGGTAGTTGTCAGTAACTTTTGGGTGTAGGAATATTTCTCTTATTCGCTGGGGGTCAACTGGAAACTCTGCTTCTTTCAGGGTTGGCAAAAGTTTTTCGAGGCTTCCATACTGTTTGACGAGTTGAAGAGCTGTTTTGGGTCCGATGCCCTTCACACCTTTTGGGTTAAAGTCTGTTCCAACCAGAATGCCTATGTCTATGAGCTGCTCATAGGTTATGCCTAACTCCTTTAAGACTTTGTTAAGTTCCACAATCTCTGGAACAACTTCGATGTACACGTTTTTTCTTGGCAGCTTTCTCCGCCCGCTAAGGGTTACATTCCGAACAAGCATAGATGCACCGAACAACAGGCTGTCATAGTCTTGACTGGCGCAGAAGTCAGAATCGCCTTTCTTAACAAGATACGCGGCTTGGGCTTCACCTTCAGATAGCGCCTGAACCCAAGGAATACCCAACAGCGCCAAAAGGCGTTTAGAGTCCTCTGACATGTAATCCTTAAGCCTAGAGGTCATCTGCGCATACATACGTGCCTCCTCAACTCTACCCTCTTGCAACGCTTTCTCATACTTAACAAGCGCTTCCTCCTTGACCCGTGCTCTACGCTTGATTTCCACCTCTTTCAGAGTCGGGGGCACTCCGTCAAAAACATAGATAACTTTGATTCCCATCTCCACAAGGTTGGAGGTTCGATAGAGCAGACCGCTCAAATGACTTGTAACTCTGCCTGTTCTGTCCTTAAGCGGAGTACCATCTGGCTGACGAATAATGGCTAAAAACTGATAGAGCGCGTTATAGGCGTCAATTGCTATAGACTTGTCTCTAAGGCTTGCAAAAGCCACCGTTGTTTTTGGAACGAGATCTCTAAGATTTACGCCCAAAGGCATGCACCAATCTATAAAAGAACGTTTCAATATTTATTCTTAAACTATCTGAGAACAGCTTCATTCTGCAAATAGGCAATGTAGTCATATTCTAGGAGGCATTTTGTTGAAAAACGAGAACTGACTCTTTTTGGACGTTTCATGGGAAGTTCAAAGGTGATCATGACTTCTCTCTTTGTTTCACTAGTTCTACTCTTCTTTTACCTCTTGTTAGGGATGAAACATGGACTTTGCCTTCAATTTCCATTTTCATCAATATTTTGTTGAGGGCGCAGAATCCAATGTCTTCTTGGTCTTCTTTCAGGATGTTGAACAGTTCAATGTCTGTCATTGTTCCTTTGCTTTCCAACAGCTCAATTATTATCATGTGAAGCGGGTGAGGTTTCCATATTCTAATCGACAATCCATTTTCCTCGATTGCTATGAAATTGGGGTTGTAGGTTTCTTTACTCGTCTTATGGCCTTCATGAAGCTCTTATACCAGGTTTCCATGTCTGGCGAAATGGTTGGGCCAATTTTCTTTAAGGCTTCTTGGAAGTCGTTAAGTGTGACCTTTTTAGAGTTTATG
>JBHIEO010000095.1:0-1537 GCA_046760665.1 Bathyarchaeia archaeon | reverse complement strand
GAAAATCTTCTAATAGCACAACGCAACGCATTTAAAGGAATGCTATAGGTCTTGCGGAGTACTTTGTGTTCCACTGTAACTTTATTTTTTCTAATTTCTCTTAAAAGCCAGAGATCTCGCTTCTTTATCATTTTGGCTGGATCTCTATGAATGTAAAGGGCACCGATTCCGCCGCCCTTTAAAATTTGACCGAGTGCTGCCCCTTCCTTAGGACCAACGCCATATTGATTAATATATTCCCCAAACTGCATGAGTCTGTCCTTTGAGTGCCCAACAATTAGCTGCCATGTATCAATTAATTTCTTATCTGTAAACGCTATGAACTTGAAAAGATTATCAACAGAATTCTTAAGTTGCTCCATTGTAAAAAGAGACACTTGCATAGTTTTATCTTCGTATATTGAGCCATGACTTTTGCTTTTTACAATGTTTCTTATTTTGTCTGCAAATTCTTTTGCCTCCTCTAAATTATGAGGCAACCGTTTGAGTTCGCTCACTGCACAGACATCATCGTCTGATGCGCCAAGTTCTTTTTTCTTTGCAATCAAGAGTATTTCTCTGAACTGCGCACCTTCACTGAAGGCGGCTCTTTGCCATATAGTTATAATATGTTCGACATGGTAAGAGTGAGTGAGAAGTTCTCTTATCTTTCGAAAACCGTCAGCATTTAAAACGCTAGCAGGAAGAACTAATGCTAAGTGTCCTCCATTTTTAAGAAAACGATCTGCAAGAAGCATGAAGTATCCATGGTAACCTATTTGTCCATGAAGGTATAGCGACTGGTCTGAGAACCGACTTGCCAAAATCTGCTTATACTCCCTCGGTATTCTCTGCTGCCTAGTGAATGGCGGATTCATCATAATTACGTCGGCTTGTTCTAAAGGAATTTTTTCTCCGCCAACTCCTTCCATTGTTACAGTGCCTTTAGTAACATAGGCTTTTTCGGGGAGCTTCCCTTTTGCGAACATCTCCAGTGTTGGTCGTCTATATGCTACTTTTAATTCGCTCCAGATAGCCGGTATTGTTTGTCCAGGTTTTAACTCTGTTGAATCCCAAACCGCTACTCTCACTTTTTCTGTTTCGTAGAGTAATGCTTGAAGTGAAAGATGTACCACTGCTAGGTGTGCTGCGAAGGGCATGATGTCTATGCCAGTTAGGTCTTCTTCCAAAAACTGCTTATGGTCTTCAAGCTCTACCGTCCCTTTCACCTTCTGAAGTAACTCCCTCTTCCTTCTGTAAGCAGCAACAAGCAAAGTGCCACTGCCAACAGCCAAATCCATAACCTTAGCATCAGGCTTATCAATAGCCAACTGAGCCAAAATCTCAGCAGCCTCATTATTCGTATAAAAGGCAGCAACAGCCTTACGAATCTCAAACGGAATCAACTCATGAAAAACCTTACCCAACAAGTCATGCCTAATCTTCTCAGGCGACAGAACACCAATAATCTTAACAACATTCCTCACCATCTCCGTAGCGTTAACAGGAAGCCTCGAAGCCACATCAAAACCAAAAACAGCCGAATAATCCTTCTCAA
>JBHIEO010000094.1:0-1557 GCA_046760665.1 Bathyarchaeia archaeon | reverse complement strand
AAACAATTCTTTATTTCAATGATAAAAACTTAACGGAAACAACTTGGACCTAAAATATACGTGCGCATGGGTTTCTTTTTTAGTTCCATAGACTATTTGCTTTTTTCTTGCCTAAAGCTATATTATTTCATGCTCCAAGAGTTGAATTTTCTCATAATATGTTATGTTAGTTATAAATTTTATTGGTTGTCGAAAAGGTTTTTATCACGCGTGAGAATGTCAAATTGTTTTGTGGGGTTATGTCTACTTCACCTAGGAGAATGAGTGACCTAATCGTGCTTTAGGTGTACGTGTATGTGTTGCACCGTAAGAATATTTGGAAACGATTTGATTCTCCAATACGAACTCGAAGAAAAGGAAAATTAGTGGAGAAGAAAACTTGTAGGAGACAACATTGTCATGTCCGAGTATGTAATAAGACAAGTTCAGTCAGTGGGAGAGTTCCTGAAATACTGGACTCAAGCCATGGTAGATACGCACTGGTTCAAAGAACAGATACCTTTCCATTATACTCGAAAGGAGATGATTGAGGAGATTACAAAAGAATTCGCTGAGTTAGGTAACCTCTATCTTGTAGCAAAGTCTAAAGATGCAAAGGAAATTCTCGGCGTCTTAAGGGTGAAGATTAAAGAAAACATCGGCACACTTGGAAGATGGGAACCAGCCGTTCCGTTTAGATACAGAAACACCAAAGTGGGCGAAGCCCTTATCCAAAAGGCGTTTTCATGGTTGAGAGAAAACAATGTGCGCAAAGTCAAGTGCATGCTGAGGTACCCATTTGATAGACCCGAAACCGGACATTGGCACAAAATTCTTTACGAGAAATGCGGTTTTAGGCAGAAAGGTCCACCAGGTATAATGCTACTAGCAGAATTATCCAAGATTAAATTTTCTCATTTTGAAGTTGAGAATCTCCGTTTTATCGACGGCGATAAAGTGCCTATAGAAAAATTTGCAGACTTTGTTCAGAAAGCTTACACATCCACTGCTGAAGACCAAGCTATCCACGGATTTGACCCATACGTGTCCAAACGTGAAGAGAATCTGAAAGTACTTCAGGCTATGAAAAGCGGAAAATTTGGGTTTTCTCCACCAGAATTCTGGAAAGTTGCATTGGTTAGAAACGAAACTGTGGGGTTCGTAAAAGGATTTATGCCAAGGTCAAAATATCGACCTGCACATGGTGTAATTGCCGATATTGGGGTTTTCCCAGAATTTCGGAGAAAAGGAATTGCATATGCATTAATCAGTGAGATACACGAGTGTTTCAAAAAATATGGATGCAAATACTCATATGTAGGCACACCGAAAACCAATCATCCAGCCATAAGACTTTACCAAAAAGCTGGATATAAGCCAGTTTTCGAGCTCATAAACTTCGAAAAGACGCTCGCGACGCCACATAGTTTTGCCAAACAATAAGAAACTCTTATCTTACTCTGTCCTTGTTGTTAATATTAGCGATGACTTTTGTGAGCATCCCACCGGAACCCCAAGCAGGGCTCATGCAGACGGACCCAACAGAGAAAGGTGAGCTTTTCACTTGCCGATGAAGAA
>JBHIEO010000093.1:0-1661 GCA_046760665.1 Bathyarchaeia archaeon | reverse complement strand
ATTCTCCTTGTAACTGGGCGGTATCATAGAAGTGTGGCGGCCCTTCTTGGAGCTTTTCTTACAATCTTATTTGGGCTAGAATACGGCATGTTCGATCTTCAAGGTTTATGGAGTGAGTTGGTTAGTTTCGTAGATTTAAACACCGTGCTTTTGGTGATTGGCATCATGATTCTGGCCAAGGCAGGTGCCAGATCAGGATTTTTTGAGTTCGTGGGGTTAAGTGTAGCAAAAACAGTTGGTGGAGACTTTCAGAGAATATCCCTTTCGTTCATATTTTTGACAATTTTATTCAGTGCATTACTATCAAACATTACAGCAATGATTATCATGGGTGCTCTGACAGTTTCTTTGGCGAAAAAATTCAGAGTTGACCCAACTGAAACAATTCTTTACGAGGCTATTGCTTCAAATATCGGAGGACTGATGCTTATGATAAGTTCTATTCCAAACTTGATTGTGGCATCTCAGCTAAAGATCGGGTTCGTCGATTTCGTTGTAATTAGTTTTCCTTTGGTTCTGATCCTCTCGCTGGTTTCCATGCTGTTTGTGCTTCGCAGGATAAAGGCACGTTCCTCCACAGAGCAGCAAATTGAGGTGGACCCATGGTCTGCGGTTGAGAATAGAGGGGTTTTCTATAGGGCTACAATAGTTTTCCTATTTGTAATCATGCTTTTTATTTTTGAAGATTTCACTAAGATACCGTTAGGATTAATCGCTATTGGCGGTGCAATAGTGATGCTCGTACTAGGAGGACAAGAGCCTGAATCCATATTCTCCGAAGTAGACTGGGGGACAGTTTTCTTCTTAACATCTTTCTACGTTGTTGTAGGCGGTTTGGAAAAAAGCGGTGTGTTAACGGCATTTGCAGATGTTATAGTACAATTTTTAAGTTTCCACCCAGGTTTGGCTTCTAATCTGAACATATGGGTTTGTGGCTTATCATCTTCGGTTATAGACAATATCCCGATGACTCTAACACTCATACCAGTAATGGAACATATGTCTAATGTAACCGGGTTTTCCCTCAAGACTTTGGGCTGGGGAATCGTTTTTGGTGCAAATCTAGGTGGTAACCTCACACCAATAGGTTCACCATCTAACATAATCGGTTTAGGAATATTGACTAAAGAAGGGAAGTCCGTGACATGGGGAGAATGGTTCCATAAATGCGTTCCGCTTGTAATTCTGCAACTCTTATTAGCAAGCGTGTATGTAACACTTCTTTCGGTGATTTTATGAGTGAGAAAGCTTCTGAAAAGTACGAAAAAGTTCAATCAAAAATAGAAAAAATAATAAGCCCCTATATAACTCTAAGGATTCCGATGCCAGAAGGGGTTGACAAAGAAGCTTTTTTAAAACTAGAGAACGATTCAAGGTTCATTGAATCACTTAAAAAACAAGTTAAGAAATGGCTCACGCGAGAAACTGGTCACTAAAAGAAAAAAACGTGAAAAAGACAAAAAGTAAGATTTCTTGCCGTAGCGCCGGGGTATTTGAACCCCGATAATTTAAACCTACGTTTAAACCTACCCCGGAACACCATTTCAGTTAAGGTATTTATTAATGTGCCAAGGTGCTTAGCTTCTCAAATTGGCAAATTATTCGTTCCATCCTGAAAATTTCATTATTGGCTTCAAAATCTTCCTGCCATGTTTCCACCG
>JBHIEO010000092.1:0-1683 GCA_046760665.1 Bathyarchaeia archaeon | reverse complement strand
GCATGGAAATCGTTTATTATCTATAGAACATTTCTCCTTAAATTATTAATGCAACACGAAATGAATATAGTAGGTAACACATGCCGAGAAGGGATAAAACCTGTCTTTAAAAGAACGTTATTGGAAATTAATGATCTGGACATTTATTGTCCTGGGCTTTGCTACGCTTGTTCCGTGGAGTGCTAGCATACCCAATCATTTAGGTTACTATTCAATTTGCAGCTCTACCCCAATCAGCACGATGATGATGCTTGTTCTAACGGCAACTTTCTATTTGTATTGGAAGAATGAAAGACTATGGTCGGTATTTGGGGCTATAATTATCTTTTTGATAATTTCTGGCATATTCGGATACTGGGTCTTAGTCTATAAGCTACCGTTGAATAGTTTGAAGGTGAAGATCACTGTTACCTATGTATGGTCTGGGTATGACGACCTGTATGAAGGTAATGTATCAAGAATTGGTTTTAACATAACACTCATTAACCCAACTGATAGTGAATTATCTTTTCAGATAGAAAACCACGCTTTCTATGTCAACAACACAAAGTTAAAACTGCACACTTTTGACTATGGTTACTATTGGTGGAAAATTTACACGATCCAAGCACATAAGAAGATTTCAATCGACAGTTACTTGACCATAAGCCAGAGGTTCGCAAGAACGGAAAACGGGAAATTTGAAAACTTTTGGTTGTCCTTGATGCAACAACCCTTCACATTGTCGATGAGTGGCATTTTATCCAATCGATATTACTATGGTCCGACAATTGAATATAGTTTGGTTGTGGCTGCAAGAACGTTCACAACATCGTACTCGTACACACCATAAAACCGGCTTATACTCTTTAAAATACAAAGTAGAATCGTTATTGGATAAGCAGAACAACATTCCTAGAGAAATTGTTCAAGAAGAGACCGATCAATGACTTTCTTCATTGAATGTGCATATCAAGCAAGATGAAGTAAACACCTATTCTACTAGAACTTTTAAGCCTACTTCATTTAATCTTCTCTTTTATGTCTTTTTGAAATTAGATATCGGATTAGGAATGTCCCAAGGAGTAAAAGCGTTGAGAAAACTGCTACTGGAAGACCCCAATAGGGATGTGTGTGTCCTGTCCACACAAACTCATAGGTAATTACAAGCTCCAATCCTACTATTGTGCTTAAAATTGAAGAAGCAAGGGGAATCAGCAAGTATTTGATTTCTTTCCATCTCCAAACTAGAACATAAATCCCTGAAAAAACGGTTAACAGTTGAAGTATGAACAAGTGAATCCATCCAAAAGTGAGCCCATGAAGAGACATGTTTCGACTGAACCAGAAATCCCATAGTACCAACCTGTCATGTGGACCAAACCAAAAATCCCATGAAAACAACCTAAGTTCATAACCATCGTTGTAGGGATAGAAAACCGCTTGAAAAGACCAATGAAGCTCTTCTCCTGAGTAACGGAATGGAACGATAGATGACCGAGGTAGTCCAGCCCAAGGCGAAAAGATGGCAAAGATAAAGAGTGACAAGCTTATGCAAGACATTATGCGGAGCAAAGTGTTTCTAGTCATCATGGAGACCCTTGCATGTTGTTTATGAAAATTCCGAAGCACATGTTTAAAATTGAACGTATATTATTTAAAGCTACATTTTAGAACAAACTGTACTGGAAACAGAACATTTCT
>JBHIEO010000091.1:0-1722 GCA_046760665.1 Bathyarchaeia archaeon | reverse complement strand
CAAGGATTTAAACCGAGGTTTGAACCTAGCCCCCCGCACTTGCACAAAATTTGCACAAGATTGATCCTTCCAAAATGCATGCATGCCCGCACTACGACTAAACAGCTCATTTTAGCCGTCTTATTGACGCGTGCATTTTCTTTGACTAGAAAAGAAGTCTTAGAACTAAAGTTATCACGTATATGGAGTTTGCGCAGAAATGTAAGATGACTCCTGGCAGTATGGATTTTGTGCGGCGACGTATTTCTCCGAGGATAATTCCCATAACTGAGGCAAATAGGACGAATGCCAAAAGGTTTTCGTAGACTTCAATTATAGGGTCGTTAAAATAGATCAATATGAGAGGGGTTGGAAGATGCCAAAAGCTGAATGCAAGACCGCTGAAAATAGAAGCAATTGATATCTTGGTAATATCTTTGATTTGAAGGGCATCTTGGCTTCTTTTGAACAAATATCCCCGGAAAAGCAGTTCTTCAAAAATCGGACCGAACGTTAACGTAAAGACTGCGGTAAGGAATAATTCAATTAGCGTTAACTCACCTTTTACTTCTGAAGGAAAGACTAATTCCGCAGTGCAGGCCACGAAATACAATAGGATTACAATAACAAAGATTACTTTCCAGTGTCTTCTAGAAACAGAATTAGTGATTAATCCCAAATCTTCCTTGCCATAACCAAAATGGAAACGGCTATTCAACCAAATCCAAAATAGCAAAAAAATCGTCAAGGCAACGCCGATAGAATCTATGGACTTGACATAGGTGGTTGTTCTGAAGTAACTAGAGGCATTGAAGACAAATAGAATCAGCAATGTTTCAAAAAACAGAATTAGTGGATGAAGATGCATCCGACGCTGTTCTTTCTGAATCCTGAACGTCTTAATCCACAACCATTTTTGTCTTAGTTATGCTTTTAATTTAATATTTAAACTTGCACAGCAAAGCCAAAAAAGAGTGAGCTATGTTATGATGAATGAAAGGAAAAGCGAGAGGTGCAGGTGTTGAAACGTGAAGTTTGGGTTGAGAAGATTATTCCTGCTCTTGTACTTTTGTCTTTATGGTTGAACGGTTGGTTCTTTCCGTTGATTCTGTTTCCTATAGTTTATGTTCTTTTCGTTGAGAAGAAGCGCTTAGGCTGGCTTGGCTTCTCAGGACATGAAATCGGTTTGTCTTTAGTCATCGGTGTGTTGATAGCTTTTGTTTCTAGCGGGATGTACTATCCGATCTTCCTATACTATCTTCCTATGATGAAAATAGAAATCATCACTCTTTATAGTATCTTTTTGGATGTCATCTGGTATCCTACATATGAGGAAGTAACCTATAGGAGTTTTGCACTCTCACACTTTGCTAAGCTTGATAGATCTTACCTCTCCTCTAGAAATCTCATAGTTAATATTTTTCAGTCACTTCTTTTTCTGTCTATACATAAACATCATTTTAGTGCACCCTTAGTCTTGCTTCCTGTATTCTGTTTAGGATTTGTCAACGGTTTCCTATTTCTAAAAACAAGGAATATTTACGGTTGTATATTGTCTCATTCGGCTCTGAACGGTTTTGCATTGCTTCTCAAATATCTGTTTCAAGTTGCGCCATAACTGAGCTAAGGTCCCATCGTTATGACAAAAATTCTGAGAATTTTAAAGAGTCTTAGCCTCTCCTCATCCAAAAAACGTGGATTATAAACGTATATGTGAACCTAACCCCAACAACTTTGAAATGT
>JBHIEO010000090.1:0-1739 GCA_046760665.1 Bathyarchaeia archaeon | reverse complement strand
TGCTCTCCAGGTTTAACACCCATGCAAACTTCAACCGCGTTCTTAGCTCCTTCATGTAATGTTCCCATAAATTCACCTTTAACAGAAGGAATAATGGTTAAGTAATATAAGAGCTTCATTTTCTCGCGGAGAGAATCTTTATTTTCTCATTTTTAATCTAACCCTTTGGGCTTGCGCAAGAGTCATATTGTGCGTGCGCATCAATTCCGAATCTTATTTTAAAAGGTGTAGAGAAATAGTCTTGTCTTTGAGATGATTGAAATGGCGTCCTACAAGTTGATCGGAAAAATTGTCAAGGTTAACGGAGAGTGCCATGCTGGACATTACGTTGGTGAAGAATTTGACTTGACGCTGTTCTCCGAAGAGATGAAACGTGCACACAAGACTCATCGAACCCCAAACCTCTGCGCCTTCTTCTATAATGTGCTCTTCCCGTACATAGTGACCCTCCAATTTGGCGGAAGCTTCCCATGGGAACATGACAAAAACCTGTTCGAAGCAGGTTGTCCAGACAACTACAAGGTTGTCATGGAAATACGAAGAATCGAAACATAGCATCTGAAGCGCTAACAATCGTAGCTGTTCTACCAAGAGATTGTTTTGAGATAGGTTAGGTCCTTTTTAACAACTTTAAACCCAACTTTTTTATAAAGCTCGATAGCTTTCGTTGGATTTGAGTCGTCAACGCCTAGTTCGGCTTCTTTCATTCCTTTGGATTTCAACAACTTCAACGCATGCAACATAAGGGCGGTGCCTATCCCCTGTCTTCTAAGAGGTTTTAATACGCCTATTGTCATTATCCAGCCACGCTTTATGCCCTTATGCTTGACAAATTTCGTGTCTATGCCAGCGCCAACATGTCCTACAGGTTTATTGTCAAGGTAAGCGAAAAAGTATTCGGCGATATCACACCAAGGACGAGTTTCCACAAAATATCTGGTTTCTTCAACGGTTTCGGGTCTGAAGTCGAAGTGTTCCTTGAAGGTTTCGTTTATTAGCCAATTGAGCAGTTTAACGTCGTTCGTGTTCATTTGCATGGCTCTTATTCTCACCTTTTTGTGTTCTCCAATGTTAGAAGGCATTGACTCTAAAGGTCTTCGCATGTGACTAAAAACTCGTATAAGCTGAAATCCCATAGATTCAAACAGACTCTTGCATGCAATCCTATCCTCTTCGGTCCATGCTTCCACACGTTTCATGCCTCGTTCTTTCAGGCTTTTAATGGCCTTCTCTACCAAAGTCTTTCCTATGCCTCTTCTCCTAAACTCTGGAATCACCGCCAGTGTGCGTATAAATCCTTTCTTTTCCTCTCGTTTCTTGTCAACATACGCGTTTACACATCCCACAGGCTCGCCGTTCCATTCCGCAAAAAGCATTCCAGTAGCGTCAAAACTTGGACTTTTTTCAGCCTTTTCCATATCTTCCATAGTGCTGGGTCTGAAATCATCAAACTCCTTGTAGGCTGCGTTGAATATTTTGAGCCAAACCTCTTCATCTCTGCCTTGAATGAAACTTCTAATAGTTAACATCGAGTAGCGCCTCATCTAGTTCAAAGGTGCAAATATAATTTCATAAGCCTCTTTTAATCATTTCTTCTATCACATAACGCCTCTTCCTAATACTCTTTGAGATTTAGGGTTCTCGAGCGAAGATAAGATTACAGCATTACTTAACATCTAGAAAATCGCCCAGAAAGATTAAATATGGCTCTCCGATTATTCAGTAACTTCAATGAATTT
>JBHIEO010000089.1:0-1759 GCA_046760665.1 Bathyarchaeia archaeon | reverse complement strand
ATATGCAAGGCATGTCATCAAAATAAATGGGATTTGGTTCAGGAAGGCTCTCATCGAGGTGGCTCAGCACCGTTTGAAGACTACTGTGTAACATGTCATGATCCTCACCACCCTGACTACTTCTGGAACTTAACCAAACAGGACTGGATACCGAGAGATGCACCCAAATCCGAAATTAGTAAGTTATGTTATCAGTGTCACACGTTCAGCCCAGAAGATATCGCCCAAATTTCAGATTACCACAGCTTATCAATGATAGAAGAACCTGCGCCTCCTCTGCTACCACCTTTAAATCTAAGTCTGGTCCTAGTGTTAGAGATAATAATCATAGCTGCAACAATAATTCTAAGCAAGATTCAAAGCGGACGTCAGAAAACAAAAGTGGAAGATTAACAAAGACCCAATTCCTTTCAGGGCGCGCGCGATGGGCATTCAATTAATGGCGATCTTTATACAGCTATTTGTCAAATAAATGGAGAAGAAAACGAAATCGTAATTAGTATAATAGATCCTGAGAGATTCTTTGAAGAGGAAGAAGCCAAAATTGGCACTGTAATGCCTCTATTTAGTCGAGGTATTCTCGACGGATATGATGTGTTATTCAAAGGTAAGAAGAGAAAAATAGTATTGTTCCATCCCGAATAATGCTCACGCACAAATAGACGCTGATTCTCTTATTTTTCTTGTTCAAATTTTGAAAGAACTTTTGACAGTTGTTTTAGAGAAGAAATTGTTTGCGTTGGTTGCTCTGATGATGACCCAGCCTCTTCAGGATAACGTTCGTTCCACTTGAAAAGAACCGTTTTCATGCCGATTCTGTTGGCTCCAACAACGTCGTGCTTATGCGGTTGCCCACCATGACAGCCTCTTCGGGCTGAACATTTAATGCTTCAAGTGCTTCTAGAAAGATCTTCTCGTCTGGCTTATCGTAGCCTACATCCACCGACGTCAAAATGACATCAAAATATTGCTCTAATCCTATTCTTCTCAACGCCGTTCTTACGTGTTGCTCACGAGATGTCACAGTGTTGGTTATTATGCCAAGCCTGTAGCGCTGCCTCAACTCTCGCAAAACCTCATCTACATAAGGAATCTTCTGCAGTTCCACTTCAGATAGGTGTCTTCCGCCCACAGCCTCTTCAACGATAAGCGTGTCTCCGAGGTCGAAAAGCACAGCTTTAATCAAATTCTTTGTCTCCTATCTGCCATTTCCTCTTTTACCGTCTAACTTAAAAATATATCAAACCCTATTACTTGGTTGAATTCACCCCATAAGAAACGTGGTTGTGCTTGAGCCTAAAGTTGCACCGCATGCAGCTTCCAAGAGAAGTAATCGTAGGAAGCAACACCTTAGAGCTAATAGGCGACATCTGCAAAAAACTCGACCTTTCCAAATCCGCCCTCATCGTCACAGGTTCTCACACAAAAAAGGTTGCCGGCCAAAAAGTAATGGATCTACTTGCTGACCACGACATGGACGTCGACTGCGTCATCGTAACCTCCTCCACAGCTGAAGACTTGAGAACCGTAAAAGACAAAATCAAAGAGCTGCAACCTCAAGTCGTTCTCGGAGTTGGAGGCGGCACAAAAATCGATGTTGCCAAGCTAAGCTCAGCCAACCAGAACATTCCCTTCATCAGTGTACCAACCACAGCTTCACACGACGGAATCGCAAGTCCCCTCGGCGCCATAAAAGGATTAAACAAGCCTTTCTCAGCCATGGCACAGGCGCCTATGGCCATTGTCGCCGACACCCAAG
>JBHIEO010000088.1:0-1884 GCA_046760665.1 Bathyarchaeia archaeon | reverse complement strand
AGTGTTAGATTACCTGTCAACTCATATGGGACACGTTTTTGGAAGAAAAGACGTTATCGGAATTTTGGTATTAAAAGAGGATTAAGTTAAAGGTGTAGGTGCACCAGAAGTTTTATGTGCCTTCCAATCCACGTTTCTTAATGATTTAAGGTTTTTCTGGCCGCGCCGCCTGTGGAAGAGGAGGCTTGTAGAACCTTGAGTCACCCGCGCGCAATGCGCAAATCTCGGCAAATGATAGGTGTTGACTCGGTTCGGCTTAAGAGCTTCCTCTTTCCACAGATTTTAGGTTTATACGTTAGGTCGGGACATTGCCACAAACAACACGAGGCCAATTATTGCAACAATCATAACTAAAAACACAAGAAAGTCTTCTTGAGGAATTCCAAAAATGTAATGGCGTACGTCGTAGTTGAAGGTCACTGTCTTTCGGTCGGTTGAAAAAGTGTTGTCAAAATGAAGCTTATGGGTTCCTTCCTTTGAGGCTGTGAAACGAAAATCTTGGACGCTAACTTTTTCGTGTTGAACAATAACATCTCCATCCGGGTCTGTAATGTAAAAGTCAATGTCATCACTAGAGTCGCCTATAACGCTTATTCTTCCCGAAACCTCATCGTCCACCTTTAAACTAATGTTTTCAACTTCTTCTTGCTCCGCATCGACATAAATTGTCCGCGAGACGGCGCTAACAGTGTAAATGCTAAGCATAAATATGCCAAAAAGAAAGCAGAACCCAAGGAGAAAACGAACTCTCATGCCGATCACTGTTTAACTGCTGTTTCATAAATTCAATCGGAGCAAAAAGAGTTATGAAATCAGAATCGATATTTAGAAAACATAGCAATTATTCGCTTCTAACAAATTAGAACACCTGACCAAAACAGATAAAGCAGAGTAGTCTGCAGTTTCATTTTAAACGAGGCAAAAAACTATGCCAACAGAGATCTTTGACATGGAAAAATTCGTACAAATCTCTGAGCGTGCAGAATACTGCGCAATAAAAAGATTGGAAAAAATTGTGAAACTTAAACTTCGAACACCCAAACAGCTCTACACTTTAAAAGTGGAACCGTCAAAAGCCGAGGAGATCATTAAGAAGCTTACTTGTGAGATTCGTGAGATTTAGCGCCTGAGAGTCTTACAACTTTTGAATAGCAGTTTTCACAAAAAACTTTTCCTTTTCTGTCGGTATCTAAGATGGAGTTAGAGAAAAACATGGCACAAGTGGGATTTTGGCAATGTCTCAAACTCAACGTGTGACCAATTTCATGTACTGCTTCTTTAATGCAACGCTCAATGAGAACTTCACGGTTTGCTGAGTGTCCATAGAATTCTGGTTTAAGCCGAAACAACGATATGATAGCAGCTTTTCCTGGACACGTGGCTTCTCCGAAGACAAAGTTGAGCTGAGGCACATAGAGGTCGACCGCCGTTACTCCTAATATGTGGTCGGCTTGAGTCTGCCTAACATAACTGCTGATTTTTGCCAAGATATGAGTTGAATAGAATTGCTGTCGTGCCATATTATATGCGTCTGCGGGAATCGACATAGTCTTGTCGTGAATCAAGCACTCAGTTTCTGGATATATTTCCACTAGCCCGCTCTGAACTTTCCTTAGGACATGCTCATCTACTGTTCCAATACGCAGAATAGCTATTTGCATCGTGGTTCCCTTAAATTGTAAACGTGTCCCCAGACCTGGGCGCCACTGCGTCAAATCCCATTTCTTTCTTTATCCACTTGGCGAATCGCTTGCAGTTGCCTTCAGCGCCATGTACCACGTAAACTTTTGGGCTTCCCTCTAAAGTTTTCACTGTTTCTTGAAGCTCAATGGCTCCACAATGAGACGAAAAATCGAATCTTTCAACTCTGGCTTTTACCTTACG
>JBHIEO010000087.1:0-1888 GCA_046760665.1 Bathyarchaeia archaeon | reverse complement strand
ACCCCTTGCTTCTTCCATCAATCATGAGCAAGAAAAAAGCCATAGGCGCCACACATCTAGTTATAGACATCCCGACAGGAAGAGGAGCGAAAATAAAAACAAACGGCAAGGCAAATGCACTAGCGTACGATTTCATAGATTTGGGAAAACGCTTAGGAATAGATGTTCAATGTGCAGTAACCTTTGGAGAACAGCCTCTCGGATATGCCATAGGTCCGGCGTTAGAAGCAAGAGAAGCCTTGTCCACCATCATGGGAAACGGTCCAGTTGACCTTCAAGAAAAGGCAACAAGCATCGCAGGCATACTTTTCGAAATGGTTGGCATCGAAAACGGAAAACAAAAAGCAGAAAGCCTCCTAAAATCAGGAAAAACGGAAAGAAAGCTCAGAGAAATAATCGAGGCACAGGGTGGAAACCCCCGAATGAAACCTGAAGACATAAAAGTTGGAGACAAAAAAGCAGAAATAACAACGGAGAAAGATGGCAGAGTTTTATGGATTAACAACAAGGACATCGCTCAAGTTGCCAGAGAAGCAGGCGCTCCAAAAGAAAAAGGATCCGGAGTCGTACTTAAAATAAAAGTTGGAGAGCACATTAGAAAAGGTGAAGTTCTCTTTGAGATATACGCTGAAAGAAACACAAAATTGGAAGCAGCCATAGAATTAGCAAAGAAACTTCAACCCATAGGATTAAGCAAAAAACCAGAAGAAAGAATGTTAATGGACAGAATTCCAGCACCAACTATACGCAGAAAAACCTTCATGCTAGAAAGATAACCAAGAAAATAGACGCATTTTTATATAAGTTGCATTACCCCATCTAGAGCTATGAAATCCACATTATTCACCATATTGTCCTTTCAGCAAATCTTTTGATACTCTTAGGACTCGCTATCACCATATTATTTTCAAAAGTCCGTATTCGGCCGCCGCCCAGAAGGCGTTCTTGGCAGTTTTGGGTTACGTGGATCTTATCCGCCATCGGCATGATCGGAGTCCTAATCCTCGGCATCCTCAACTGGGAAACATTAGGCTCTACGCATTGATCTCGCTTTTTGATCGGAGGTTCCTTAATTCTGTTTGCGGTTCCATTTGCATTATAGGCTATACGCAACCTAAGTGTACACCAAACTTCTGGTCTTAAAGGAACCTTAGTAACAAGGGCCATATTAGTACACACGAAATCCATAATACGTGGCTGATATCCTCTTATACATGGGAGTAATTCTCATTACAAGCTCTTTCATGGCATTAATAACTGGAATACTGGTTATACTTTGGTTTGCACTCGCTCCGTTCAGCGAAGAACCATGGCTGCAACAGCAATTTGGAAAACAATACGAAGAGTACTGCAAAAAAGTGCCTCGGTTTATCGGTCTCCGTTCTTTTAAATTTAAAAATAACATTTGAGGTGTCTGTTAAACTTGATGCAACGGTATCAACTCTACCACAAACGAAGTAATTTCTAGACTAAAAATTAGCGTTGAATAGATGTGGTACAGGACGGTTTGTATAGCGCCATGAAAGTTGAATGCGCAAGAAACTAAGTATTAGTCTTCAGATAATCAAATAAACCGCCATTCGAGTTGGGGAACTATACAAACTAAAATGGACAAACATAGACCCCAGAAAAACCTTATCGTCGCTAGCAACTCGGAAAAAGGCAGCATGCATGGGATCTACAGTATATCGCAAGAATTGATTTCTATGATCCCTGTCTCCACTTAAGAAGTCCGAGTTCATTTCACTGGGTCACATAGAGGCTTCATTGCAAACTTTTATACTGTCAGAAAACGTCTATTAGAAAATTCGCTAAAAGGACTTTCCAGAATAACCCCAAAAAACTCTGTGCCCTTGGAAAGCCACAATAGAATACCATAAACCCGAGA
>JBHIEO010000086.1:0-2024 GCA_046760665.1 Bathyarchaeia archaeon | reverse complement strand
ATGATAATGACCGAAATCTGGGCAAAAGACGGAAAAGAACTCTCAAAAATAATCTCAGAAAAAATCGGAAAAATAGAAGGCATAAACAAAATCTGCCCAGCCATAATCCTCGAAAAACTCAAAGTCTAAAACCACGTCAAATGCGGGCTGAAGTATGGAGAATGAGGACATAAGCCGCATGGTCAAGGAATGGTTCACCAAAACCGCCAGTTACGAGTGGCGACGCCTAAAGCAGGATCCATACCATCAAATCGAATTCTTCGTAACCATGCATTTCCTCACTAAATACTTGCCCGAAAAGGGCTTAATACTAGACGCTGGCGGAGGACCTGGAAGATACACCATAGAACTCGCAAAGCGAGGCTACGAAGTGATATTGTTAGACTTGGTTCCTGAAATGTTGAAGATGGCAGAACGAAAAATTAGGCGTGCGGGCGTAGGGAAAATGGTAAAGCAAATCGTTGAAGGGTCTATTGAAGATCTATCTATGTTTAGTGACGAAACTTTTGACGCTGTGCTTTGCTTGGGAGCACCTTTATGCCACATACTCAACTCGCAACGAAGAGAAAAGGCGGTTAAAGAACTCCTACGAGTAGCAAAGAAGGATGCACCAATATTCGCTTCTGTGATAAGCCGTTTAGGGCTGTTGAAAACGCTTTTAATTGAATTTCCACACGAGATACATTACGCGAAACACCATCTAGAAGTGGGCGACTATGTTCCAGGGGTTCATGGAGAAGGCTTTACCGCGGCGCATTGGTTTCAGCCAGAAGAGCTTCGCCACCTTTTTGAAGCTCAAGGCGTAAAAGTGTTGGAGATGGCTGGTTTGGAAGGGTTATCTTCGCATCATACGAAAGAAACGAATAGGCTGTATAAAGATGAGGAAAAATGGAAAATCTGGATGGAAATCATACTTAAGACTTGTACGCATCCAGCCGTCGTAGGAAGCTCCGAACACTTCCTACTCGTAGGTAAGAAAACCTACTAAGCTTCTTTACTGTCCCAACAAAGAAAGAAGAGGATGAAGAAAAGGATTCTACTCGATCTCTATTGGTTCTCCTTTTGGCTTTTTCTTCTTTTTAGTCTTCTTCAGCGTTACTTCTAGGACTCCGTTTTTGTAACTGGTCTTCGCTGATTTGGGGTCAACCTTCTCTGGTAATTCTAGTTCCTTGTAGTATTTGCGTTGAGGCGTTTCCACAGATATCGTTAGCATGTCTTCGGTTCCATGAAGCTTAATGTCTTCCTTTTCAACACCTGGCAGTTCTGCAATGACTTTAACCTCTTTGTCAGTGGTTATTACATCTACGAGGGGTTCTCGTTCTTCTCGGACATCTAGGCGCGGTCTTGCCATTCCGAAAGGTGCAGGTTTAAGCGAAGGCTTCACGTTGCCGAACTCTGTGATCTTTGGTTTTCCGTCTGGTCCAATGGTCATGGTGTAGCCGTAAACGAAGGGTCCCCATTCGCGTACTGTTGTGCCGTCTGGAAGTTTTCGCTCTCGCACGTAGTCTTTCGGAATGCGTGTAGTAAACTCTTTAAATTCTTTTTCCATCATTTCCTCAATGTCACGCATCATCTCTTCTATGTCGCCGAAAAACCAGTTTCGGAAATATGGGAAGCGCCGCATTCTTCTTCTAACCCATTCTGGAAAATAGTCCCAACTCATAATCATTCACCTCTATTTAAAGGATGAAAAAGAGGGTTTTATAAATTTTTCAATTTTTGGGTTCTGAATTAAAGAGAGAACAGATAGCAAGCTATGAATCAATATCTGAACAAGAATTTTTTTGACAATTGTTCTTGGAAGAAGGTCTTCTGAAAGCGCTTTCTTAAGCATCTCCATTAAGTCCATGTGTAAATCGACTGTGAAGATTTTCCATATTATCCGGCAAATTCAGAAAGTGTTGTTGCTTTTGTGGTTTTAACAGGTAGGAGCTTGTCTTCTGTTATTCCGAACATGCTTAAAATGCGAGACGCAACGGGTAAAACCTGCTTAGAAACGTAGTATTCGATGTCTATTTCATCGT
>JBHIEO010000085.1:0-2073 GCA_046760665.1 Bathyarchaeia archaeon | reverse complement strand
TTTCTACATACGGGCTTTCCTGAACCTCTGCTTGAACGAGAAACAAACCAGATGATTGGCACCCTACGAGAATGCCTTCTCCCGGCTTCATGAGATCACATGTGTCAACGCAGACTCTAGCCCCGGTTCCAATTTCCTTCAGTTCAACAACTTTAGCAGTCACCAAATTAACTCTTGTAGCTTTTTTCTTGGCAATAACCGCCGTTTCCATAAGTTCATCGGAGTTAGAGGTTTTCAATACTACTCCGTCTGTTCCTACTTCTAAAGTTTCTAAGGTCAACTTCGCTTCTTTGGCGCTGGAGACTTCTGCGAGAAGTTTACTTTTTCCTCGCATTTTGGCGATGAGGTTCTCTAAGGGTATGACTTTCCAGTCTGGACAGTGAATAATTATGTAATCGGATGAAAGCTCTGCTGCTCTGATAGCGGTCTCTTCGTCTCCCTTTCCTCTTATAGTCAATTTCACGGCAACTGTTCTACCTATCCTCTTTAACTCCTTCACATTATCCTCGTCAAAAGTTGAAAGTACATTGATGTCAGATTCGCCTGAACTTGTCGCTATTTTGACTCCAGTCTTCTTGGCGTTTTCTACATCTTTTGCGCCAACTAATATGGCGTCACAAACCTGAGCCGCTGATTTCAACAAGCTACTTTTTAAGCCATCAGAAAGCGATCCATCTATTTCAATCCAGAGTTCCTTCACTTCAACTCACCAAGAATCTTTAAAGCTTCGCTGACTGAGACGCCTCGGTGCACAATCGCTGAGAGAGCCTTAACCATCTTAGTTGGGTCTTCATGTTGAAACACGTTTCTGCCGATAGAGAGTCCAGCGCCGCCAGCTTTTATGGAATCATGTACCATCTGCAAAACTTCTCGAACAGTTTCTACCTTGGGACCACCAGCTATTATGACTGGAACGTAACAGCTGCGGACAACTTCCTTGAAAGTCTCAGCATCACCCGTATAATTGGTCTTGATTATATCGGCTCCTAGCTCTGCACCCAATCGGGCAGCGTGAGCCACTACGTCTACAGCATGCGAATTTTGTATTTTCGGGCCTCTGGGGTACATCATGGCAAGCAAGGGCACACCGTATCTATCGCAGTCGTCAGCGACTCTGCCAAGTTTTGCAAGCATTTTATCCTCCTGTTCAGCGCCAACATTAACGTGAACAGAAACAGCGTCTGCACCTATTCTCACAGCTTCTTCTACAGAACAAACTTGAACCTTGTTGTTAGGATCGGGGCCAAGCTTTGTAATGCCGGATAAATGAATGATTAAGCCAGCGTTTTCTGTGTCAACGTGTTTCGCTACGCCTCTGTGGAGGACGACAGCGTCAACTCCTCCTTGTAACAGTTTGTTAATGATTCCCTGCATATCCACGAGTCCGGTAACAGGACCCACAGTGACACCGTGATCCATGGGAACTATGAGGGCTCGGTTGTCATTGCGGAAAATTCTTTTTAATCGTCTTTTTTTACCTGGTTCCAAACATCTTGCCTCCTAAATGAATTTTTTTGTTTTTAGGTATTCTGCGTTTAGAATGCCACAGCCAGCAGCTCCTCTTATGGTGTTGTGACCTAAAGCAACAAACTTCACTCCTCTTAAGGTATGGTCTTTTCTAACTCTGCCTACTACAACACTCATGCCGTTGCCTTCCATTCTATCTAGTCTAGTTTGGGGTCTATCTTCCTCACGCCTAACTACAACAGGTTTTTCTGGTGCTGTTGGAAGCTTAAGTTTTTGAGGATCTCCCACAAAGTTTTCCATTGATGCCACAACTGACTCGAGCTCTGCTTCACGCTTTAACTCTACGAAAACAGCTTCCATGTGACCGTCCAATGTTGGAACTCGGTGGCAACTAGCGGAAACTTTAAACTCCGCTGGTTCTGACGGAGAACCTAAAATCTTTAACGTTTCGGTTTCCAATTTTTCTTCCTCTTTTTTAATGAATGGAATAACATTGTCAACGATATCAAGAGAAGCGACGCCTGGGTATCCAGCGCCTGAAATCGCTTGCATCGTGGAAACTACAACTTTGTTTATGCCGAATTCGTCGTAAACTGGTTTCAGAGG
>JBHIEO010000084.1:0-2116 GCA_046760665.1 Bathyarchaeia archaeon | reverse complement strand
GGGAAAAGGAACATAAGAGAAGTTGTCTTGTTTCCAAGAGACCGCTTCAGGCTTACACCTTAACATTCAACTGTTTGTACTTGGAATGCTTGTGTCTGCGGAACAAAGCGGTTAATTATGGTTTTTGCCGCCACGCTCGCACAGTTTCATACCACATAACCCCAGTGCAGAGTACGCCTAGAATTAGTGCAAAGACACTGTAGAAGTTAACATGCCTAAACTGTGTCAAATAGAAAACCAGCAGAGTTGTGAACATACTTGCATATAACAAGTAACGGGGCAACATGAAAGTGCCGAAGCGTACGAATTGTTTCAAAACTCCAACATTCACAGTTTTAACCAAATGATACTCTCCATGTGCTTTTTCCACTAAACCCAACTCTGCAAGTTTATCTAGATGATAAACAGCCAAGGCTGGACTTGAAAATCCTAAAGCGCGTTGGGTTTCCCTAACTCCGACAACTCCATTCTCTGCTCGCAGCAAGAACCAGTAAACCTTAAGTGTGTTACCGCGAAGCACGCTAGCAATGTCTTCTTTACTCAACGATGATTCCCCTAAAACATATCCTTCCCGTTTATTGAAATATTGAAACTTGTTTAAAGAATTATGTATTACCTATGATAGTGTAGATGTCCTTCACAGCTAGCGGGAAAGTGTATATTTGCTCAACAAAACTGCGACAAGATTTATTAAGTATTAATAAAACCGATTATTATTGAAGGGCGCCCAACAATGAGCGTTCCAACCAAACGAAAACGCAAGCATGAAGACAAAGTTTCAAAGACCATAGACAAAGTTCTCAGAGAAATCTTTGGACACCAAGCCAGGCTCCTTATATACAAATACATAGAAACTCATTATTCGCTTAGGCAAGATGAAATCCCAGAAAAGATAGACGCCTTCGCAAAAGGACTCGAAGAATACCTTAATTCAGGAGCCCACGTTGTGGAGACAAAAATTTTAGAAGAATTATACTCAAGCTATGGTTTAATCCAAAGACGAGAACTCGAAAGAAGAAGAGACGAAAACGATTTTTCTAGCCAAATTAGAATGCTAATGCGCATACGATAAAGTATATACGTGCATATACTGCAAGACGGAATCAGTGGATTTACATGAAAATTATGTACTACTCATAGTAGTGGAGGTATCTCACAGAAAACTCCCCATTTTTCATGGTAACTACAACCCAGCTTTTTTGACTAGAAAAGTAGGCTACTAGACGCAGAAACACGGTGTCATACACATGTGTGTGCATAAATCGAAAACCAGAATATATCGCTTCATGAAGGACGACATTTATAGAAAAAAGACATTATTCATATTTTAGTGGGAGAGGAATAGAGATGCAAGACCTCAATGTAATAATGGCAAAATACTATCTTCCTAACGAGTTGTTTGTTGGTCAAGTTGAAGAGGTCATTGACATGTTAACTGAACGGCTGGCTGAACGCTTCCCATATAACCAAGCAGTAAACAAGGCAAACTATATCGTAGCAAAATACTATTTGAACATTACAGAAGCTTAAACAGCGCGGCTTTTTTTGATGCAAGAACATGGTGTCACATAAAAGGTAGCTACTCTTCTTCTTTAATTATCACATGTTCCTTATCTACCCCAAGCTCCACAGTATCCCCTTTCGGGATCTTGAAGTGTTTTCAACTTTTTTGGGTATTATGATTCTTCAACTATTCAGGAGTGTGAAAAAGCAGAATACACAAACTTGACTGTTAGATATAGTTGCGTTGTGCTGTGTTCTATCTTTCCCTTGTTTAGTTGCTCGCAATGTTGATTCTGGCTTCATAAATTTGATATGTTTACTGTAAAATGTAGAAGCAAGCGCACTACGCGAAATGTGTGTACCCCTAATGATATGGGGATCACACATACCCTTCACAGGGTAGCTGTTTCTTAACTTTCGTTTTGCTTATTCTGATTCTGAGTTCTGCATAAGTGAATTATAGCCAAAGAATTTACTCAAAGAGAAATATGGAGATTTTAAGTCTAATTGCGTTAATTTCAAATTTGCTTTGGGTTCTTGTAGGAGTTTATTCAATTGTTATTATCGTAAGGGTTTATACTCTTTACAGGTCTCTTGGTTTTTCCAGAACCGT
>JBHIEO010000083.1:0-2138 GCA_046760665.1 Bathyarchaeia archaeon | reverse complement strand
CTCGGAATGTACTATAACTGGAAAGGCGAATTTAATCGGGCTAAGGAAAACCTCAACAAAGCGCTTGCATTAGCTGAGGAAGTTGGAGGCACCCCCATAATAATATGGAGACTATTTGCTTTAATCATAGTTCTCGCTGGTAATGGAGAATACAACGATGCCATCTCAACTGGACA
Organism: Bathyarchaeia archaeon; assembly: GCA_046760665.1. Taxonomy (GTDB): domain Archaea; phylum Thermoproteota; class Bathyarchaeia; order Bathyarchaeales; family SOJC01; genus JBHIEO01. Next base: position 1,962 of record JBHIEO010000083.1, on the reverse strand, counting down.
AAGGTGTCTCCAACTTGCCCGAGATTCTGGTCTCTGGTCTGAGGTTTGCATGGTCCTCAACACTCTCGGTTGGATTTATCATGACTTATCAAACATAGAACTCGCCTTAAAATATAATAATGAAGCAATAGAAGTTGCTAGAGCACACAAAAAAAGCCTTGCTTGGGGCGGAGTGCCTCATGCTTTATTAAACTTAGGAATGGACTATTTATACAAAAAAGATTATGAGAACGCAGAGAAATGCTTCAAAGAAGTAAGCGGCTTATGGCACCAACATCCAGGGGCTTGGTGGCGCCCCGAAACCCGCATACTCCTAGGTCGCGGAGAAATATCGCTTGCCAAAGGCGATTACACACAAGCACTACAATATGCCAAAGACTCGTTAGCCATATCCGAAAAGGCAGATGCCAAAAAGTACATCGCCAAAGGCTTGAAATTGAAGGCTGAAGCGCTTGCAAAAATGGGCAAAATAAGGGAGGCAATAGAGTTAATGGAGAACGCCTTGAAATTGGCGCAACAGGTGGGCAACCCACCCTTGCTTTGGCAAATCCACCATAGCCTTGGTCTTTTACTCGAAAAACACGGAGACTCACAGAAAGCCAATGAACATCATGGCGAAGCAATAACCCTCATAGAAACAACAGCATCAAAACTCAACGACCCATCCCTCACGAATGCTCTCTTGACAGCTCCACTAACAAAGGCAATACGTGACGCTTATGCCAAAACAAAACCAACATCATAACACTTGAAGACAAACCAGAGTTTACAAGTGGGCCCAGGAGAGATTTGAACCCACACTACGCTGGAGATATCCTCCGCAAACTCCCTTTTTTTCCTGCCTAGCTTTACTTCTACAGCAGTCTTGATTGTTGAAGAGTCTATTCATTGATGTTCCTAGCTACGGTCAAGAGCTTTCACGGTTATTGTATTTCAAGGGAAGTAAATCGGAAACTTTCACTTTATACGGGTGCTTCAAGGAACCAACGATGACCCATGTGTCTTTGCTGAAATCACTGATCACTTCACGGCATCGTCCACAGGGACTAAGCAACTTATAGGTACCTTTCCCATCTCCCCAAATGGCTACAATAGTCTCAAAATTCTTATACCCATGTGAAAATGCAGTGCAAATTGCCGCAACTTCACCACATATATCCGCAAAGCCTACACTAGCCTCGATATGAATACCAGTGAATACTTTCTTATCCTCCGTTCTGAGGGCTGCAGCTACTTCGTGAACATCATCAACATGTAATCGATCAGCAGCTTCTTTTGCTGCCTCAATCAACTCAAGATCTTCTTTACTTAGTTCGGTTTTTGCCTCCATTGCACACTCCTCATCAGCTTATCTCACTAAATCTTCAAGCATTCTATATGCTTGTTCTTCAATATCAGCTATTTCCATTAAAATATCGGAAACTTCTTGCTTATCTTGCTTCAACGCTGCTTTACACAGCTGCATAATCTTCTTTCCAGAGCGTCTAAACAATATCGATGCTTCAGTCCAACTACTTACATTGTACTTGTTTCCCAACGTATTAAGTACATCCGCTTGCCACAATCGCATCCCATGACTATTTTCAAATGTTTCGGGTAACAGAGGCTGTGTTGCCGAATATGTAACCATATGCTCAAAACACTTCTTATTATCCCACTCAAATATTTCATCAGCCAACTTAATCCTATCTTCAGAAAACACCGTGGCAAAAGTATACTAAAACGCGGAAAAATACCGCTAAAACATTGTTTTTAGCTTTAAAACCGTTTTGCTAAAAATGCTTATACAAAGCCGTTGCGAATAAGATACCTGCAAAAGTGGTCTATTGCCATAACTGCGACAAAATTAGCTTAAACAATTGTTTGAGGTTTGCTGAATGTGTGGAATATTCGGTTGTGTTCTAAAGAACGGTGAAGTTGCGCCCTTGATTCATGCAGCGTTAAAGAGGCTGGAATACCGTG
>JBHIEO010000082.1:0-2174 GCA_046760665.1 Bathyarchaeia archaeon | reverse complement strand
AAGAATGCACACAAAGCTTTTTCATGCGCAACTTCAGCTACTCCTAGTTCGTCCAGAACTGCAGATACACTTGCCAACATGTTTATAACCGCACCTAAAATAAGAAAGAGCCATTGCCTATACATTATCCCTGGCTTAAAAAAATTGTACAGTTTCCACGATACGACGATGAGAACAAAACTAAAGAGAATCCTTACAATCTCAAGAGCGAACTCAAGATCTACCATGTGCATTAGCTCCACTGAGAACCTTATTGCGCTCTAATTCTCTTTCCTCTTTTACTTTCCTCGGCTTTTATCAACATTTTATGATATTCTCGGAGTCCATATAGAAACAAGGTAGCTACCAAAAACATAATCACAGAATGCAAAGGCAAACCAATTTCTATTGCAAAAAACGCCAAAAATTCACTAATACCCCCCCAAAGCAAATAAAACTCCTACAAGCAGAAAAGGAGTCATAACAGTTCTGGAGAAACCAAGAGACTTGTAAAGAGTGTAAACCCTTGCGATGATGACAATTGAATAAACTCCTACAAGAACCCAAAGTAAATTTGAAATTAACGCAATTAGACTTAAAATCTCCATATTTCTCTTTTCGAATAAATTCTTTGGCTATAATTCACTTATGCAGAACTCAGAATCAGAACAAAGAAAGGAAAGTTAAGAAACAGCTACCCTGTGAAGGGTATGTGTGATCCCCCATCCATTAGGGGGTACACACATTTCGCGTAGTGCGCTTGCCTCTACATTTTGCAGTAAACATATCAAATTTATGAAGCCAGAATCAACATTGCGAGCAACTAAAAAAGGGAAAGATAGAACACAACGCAACTATATTTAACAGTCAAGTTTGTGTATTTTGCTTTTTTGCACTCCTTAATGGTTGAAGAGACACTATACTCCGAAAAGTTGCGAAACACTTGAAGATCCAGAAAGGGAATGCTGTGGAGCTTTAGGTAGATAAGGGATATATGATAATTGAAAAAGAGAAAGAGTAACTGCCTTTTGTGTGACACTATGTTTCTATATCCAAAAAGAGTTGTGTGGTTTAGGCTTCTGTGATGTTTAGGTAGTATTTTGCTAAGATGTGGTTTGCCTTGTTTATTGCTTGGTTATGTGGGAAACGTTCAGCCAGTTGTTCAGTTAACATGTCGATGACTTCTTCGACTTGGCCAACAAACAGCTCGTTGGGAAGATAGTATCTTGCCATTATCACGTTGAGGTCTTGCATCTCCATACTTCTCTCCCGCTAAGATATGAATAAGTCCTTTTTTCTATAAATGTCGTCCTTCATGAAACGATATATTCTAGTTTTCGATTCATACCAACGCTTATATGTATGACAACATGTTTCTGTGTCTGCTAGCCTATTTTCTAGTCAAAAAAAGCTGAGTTGTAGCGTACCATGAAAATGGGAGTTTTATGGGAGATATCTCCACTACTATGAGTAGTACATAATTTTCATGTAAATTCACTGATTCCGTCTTGCAGTATATCCGCATATACACTTTAACGTGTGCGCATTAACATTCTAATTTGGCTAGAAAAATCGTTTTCCTCTCTTCTTCTAAGTTCTCGTCTCTGGACTAAACCATAACTTGAGTATAATTCGTCTAAAATTTTTGTCTCTACAACGTGGGCTCCTGAATTAAGGTATTCTTCAAGTCCTTTTGCGAAGGCATCTATCTTTTCTGCGATTTCGTCTTGCCTAAGCGAATAATGGGTTTCTATGTATTTGTATATAAGGAGCCTAGCTTGGTGTCCAAAGATTTCTCTAAGAACATTATCTATGGCCTCTGAAACTTTGTCTTCGTGCTTGCGTTTTCGTTTGGTTGGAACGCTCATTGTTGGGCGCCCTTCAATAATAATCGGTTTTATTAATACTTAATAAATCTTGTCGCCGTTTTGTTGAGCAAATATACACATTTCCCGCTAGCTATGGAAGACATCTACCATCATCATAGGTAATACATAATTCTTTAAACAAGTTTCAATATTTCAATAAACTAGAAGAATGTATCTTAGAGGAACAACTGGTGAGTAAGGAAGACATTGCTAGCGTGCTTCGCGGTAACACGCTTAAAGTTTACTGGTTCTTGCTGCGAGCAGAAAATGGCGTTGTCGGAGTTAGGGAAACCCAACGCGCTTTAGGATTTTCAAGTCCAGCCTTGG
>JBHIEO010000081.1:0-2175 GCA_046760665.1 Bathyarchaeia archaeon | reverse complement strand
TGATTGCTTTCATGACTGCAAACTGAGCTACTCGGCATCCAAAAGTGTGTTCAGCTACGTCTCCTCCAAAAAACTCTGTGATGTTTTGGAGGAATTCCCTCACAGGGGGTTTTGTGATCAGGCCTGATCTGCCTTCAATGCAATCGTAGCATAGAGCGTAACCAACTTTAGTCCATTCTTCTTCGAGAATTCTCTTTTGGACTTCTTCTGGCACGATTCCTCCAGTCATGATTGGATGAATTATGAGACATCCTTTGTACTGATTTTGCATCTGCATGTATCTTTGAATGTCTCCGGGCTTGATCATTTCTGCTTCACGCTTTGATTCCTATTCTGTTTAAGTAACGTTTCATTTTGTTAGCGAATTCTTGTGTGGCCTTCTTGATGCTTTCTCCATCTCGAAGGTCTATGGCTAATTCGTCTTCGGTTGCTGTCATAGTTAAGTCTAGCCAATAGCCGCGTCGGTTGACGCTGTAAGGTCTAGCCAGCGTTTTTTGAAGCTTTTTAGCAACCTCTTCCGTTTCTTCAGCAGAGGTCAGTTTTACTGGTAGATGGAAAGTGACAAATTTAAGTCTCCCTTGAAAGTCCTTGTTCAAATATGCTCTAAGATTTTGACCGCTAATTTTTTCGAAGAAGTAGTCTGTACCCTTTGAGAACCCTGCTTTTTCAAACTCATTTATGATCTCCAAAGGTATGTCGCTTGTACGGCATCCACAAAGTGCTCCACCAGTTTTGCTAATTCTATCCATGGTCTCAGCGGCGTGAATGTAGGTATGAGCAGGAGCTCCGAAGAGGATCTCAGCGTCTCGAAAGTCTGAGTATACTACTCGGGCACCGTTACATAGGAATGACAAATTTGGTTTACGTTCTATGTAGGGTTTAGCGGTGAACTCAGCGCAGGCGGCCTCTCCTTTAAATCCTGCTGATAAGAGTTCGGGTTTTCCAGTTTGTAGAATTGTGGTTAAGTCCATCATTTGTTTAGGAGTTAGAGTGGCTATGATAACGTCTGGATTGTCAGACATTTGATCTAAAGGAGCAATCAAAACACTTTTCGTATCTGAGGGCTCTATTCTATGTTCAATTTTCGAGTATTTTGGCTCTCGAAAGCCTAAAATGAATTCAGCAGTGGGGCAAGCTTCATCGGTCTTGTCGTAAAGGAAAGTCTTTCCGTGCAAAGAAGCGATTCTAACCATGTGGCAGTAGGCCAAAGGCTTCTCGGGCTTAAGGTTCTTTTCCTCTTCTTGAATGTCTTTTTTTCGTATTTTTACTCCAACAAGATGATATTTAAGACCGAGGTAGGCTCTTATGGTTTCATCTATTCTCTTCCAGTTAGTCTTTTTGCTACTCATTTTCTTTCACAACAGTTTTCAGTTCCGTGAGTATCCAAACAGAAGAAAAACCTGAGATTAACAGGTTTTTTACATTACTCACTTTTTTTCCTAACCGTAATGGTGAAGATAGATTCATTTTGTGTCACTTGCTCAACTTTATGTCCTGCATTTTTGATGGCCACTTCTATGGAGTCTGCACTTTCCGGGTTATCAACAAGTATCTTTAGCACCGTGCCTAGAGGCAGTTTAGAAATTGCTTCTAAGGCTTTAACTTGTGTATAAGGACATACAAGCCCTTTAAGATTCAAGACTTCGCTAGGCAACAGCAATCACTTTGCAGGTAATGTTGCGAATTCGCACTCACTCCCTAGTCTTTCAGTTTTTTTTCCGGCCCCATTCAACGTTATCCCATAGGCGCTCATGAAAGTAATAAAGGACGACTTGTATTCCATTGAATGTAAGCGTGATAACCGATGTCTGTTCGATGTTTCTTGTAAATACCCATGCTACTGATCCAAGTATTACGACGCCTAGCATTCGCCAGCTGATGGATTTCACAAGAGACCTTAGTTTACTATCCAAGTTTCTCAACCTCATGATTGCTCAATGAATCTCGCTCTTTACGCTTATACAAATGGGTTCTTCCAACTTTTAACAACCTTCGCTACCTCTGGTCTGATTAGATCACTCAATGCTTCTCCTTTGTTAATAGCCTCCCTTATTTTTGTTCCACTAATCTTCAAGCAATACTCAACGCTGTGAGGACAGATTTTCTCGTTGACCATGCCATTACATCTTGTGCAGAAAAAGACAGAAGGAAAGGTTAATGGTGTTACGCCTAAAT
>JBHIEO010000080.1:0-2177 GCA_046760665.1 Bathyarchaeia archaeon | reverse complement strand
GGATTGCTAAGCAGGTTCTTAAGCCTCTCCCGATTGAAGTTGAGACTTCTTTTGCCATTCGGGTTTTGCGTGGGACTGTTCATTATGTTGGGGAGATGATGAGGCGTCTGCAAGATAAGGAGTTGGAGGATATTTTTGGTGGTAAGACTGTTTTTGAGAACATTTTGCAGTATGAGGAGGGTAAGTATCCGTTGGAGCAGATGAGGCAGGCGGCTACTTATCTTTTGGTTAATCAGTTGTTGTTTTATCATGTTTTGGCTCGTGTGGGGATTGTTAAGGCTATAGATGAGGCTGAAATCAAGACGCCAGAGGATTTGGCGGGTTACTTTGAGCGGGTTCTTGAGAAGGATTATTCGGCTGTTTTTGGGTTTGATGTGGCTTCGAGGTTGCCTGCGAAGGCTACGGAGATGGTAAGGAATGTTGTTAAGATTATTGGTGTTCTGTCGCCTGAGAAGATTAGGCATGACTTGCTTGGTAAGGTTTTTCACGAGTTGATTCCGTTTGACATTAGGAAGGCTGTTGCCGCTTTCTACACGAATAACGAGGCTGCTGAGATTCTGGCTCAGTTGGCAATTGACAAGCCAGACGCCAAAGTAATGGATTTGGCGGTTGGCAGTGGCACATTACTTGTTGCTGCTTACAGAAGGAAAAGAGAGTTGCTACAGAAGGTTAAGGGAACTGTTGAACTTGAGGACCATAGACAGTTTTTGGAGCTTGATTTAACTGGAATAGATATTATGCCTTTCGCAGCGCACCTAGCTGTAGTGCACCTTTCTTTGCAGACCTTATTGTACGAAACAGAAAAAGTGCGAGTAGCTGTTTGGGATTCAACAGAGTTAAGACCAGAAGAGACAATACCCGCCATCTGGAGTGAACTGAAAGCAGCATATAGACGACCAACACTTGACATGTTCGCAAAAGAAAAAGCTCCTTCTAAGGAGGCTTACATTACTAAAGGTGCGATAACGCTGGAAGGTGTGGGCGGAGAAAGAATACCTCTTGAGACTGTTGATGTTGTCATAATGAATCCTCCTTTTACGCGACAACAGAGAATCCCCCGTGACTATAAGCAGGTTTTGGCAAAAAGATTCACGGATCATTCACAATATGTTCATGGGCAAATGGGTTATCATGGATACTTTTTGCTTCTTGCTAATCGTTTTCTCAAGAATGGCGGACGTTTGGCATTAGTTCTTCCAGCCAGCGTTTTAAATGCAGACGGCTTCCAAAAGATACGAGAGCTTCTCACTAATTATTATCATGTAGAACACATCGTGACTACGTGGCAGAGATCTGCCTTTAGCGAAGGCGCCCAATTTAGGGAAATACTTCTAATCGCAAAGAAAAGAGACCGTGGCGCATCGAAAGATTCTATTTGTGCCATAAGCGAACTCAAGAGGCTACCTCATAACTTGAAAGAAGCGAGGGAGTTTGCAGACAAAATAAAGAATACAGTTAGAACTAAAGGTCACGGTCTAGTGTACCATGATGAGATTATGCAGGTTTCTCTTTTCACAACGAAGGAACTTGGAGATTCTGTAGATAATCTGTTCAAATTCATTGCTTTTACAGATAAGAAATTAATGAGTGTGTGGCAGTCTATTGTTGACTATGCAAAGAACAGACTCATTGGATTTGGAGAGTATATTAATCAATACGGCAGTGGTCCAAAGGAAGGAGCAGCGCTCGGTCAAATTCTAAAGGGCGGTGGAATTGGTGCTTTGTATATCCATAGAAAACCATCTAAGATGCTAAAGAAAATAGATATGTGGCTTTTAAAAGATGTTAAGAAGAATGAGGTTATAGTAGAACATAAAGTGTTAAGCAAAGTATTTGGTATTCCCCTTAATGTGTTACGCCCTGCGATGAGAAGATTTTCAGGGTTTAATTCTTTCGATATTTCAACTGAGGCAGATTACATCATCGCCGACATCTTTCCTGATGCGAAAGATTTCCTATCGCTTAGTTTTAGAAAAGAAGTCGATGTTAGTTATTTGAAAAAATGGAATGAATATGTTGATAGATTACTAGGAAATTTGTTGTTTGCTAACCACGTTAACGTCTCAGCACCTAACACTTCAATCTTGGCATATTACTCTTCTACACCGACTCTTGTGCCACGAAGCATGTGGTCAATCAAGGTACCTGATGCCTCGGCTAAGATTTTTACGTTATGG
>JBHIEO010000079.1:0-2185 GCA_046760665.1 Bathyarchaeia archaeon | reverse complement strand
CAACTCTACTTTTCTCCCCTCTTTTTTTAACACCTCTAAAGAAATAGTTTCTCAAGCACTCAGTAGCCTTTCAAGTTCTTCAGTCTTACATCTTCAAAATAGGAGGTTAATGCGCAATGTGTAGTATTGTTTTACACACAAATCATCTTATCTATTACTCATTCAGAAGCCTTTCTAGCAAGAAGGAGGAGAGAAATCTGGTCCATTTTCATCGGACTGGTTCTTTTCCATCTCTTTCACTTAGTAAAGGGGCATTATATGAAGAAACGCAGGTGTGAGAAAAAGTCGTTAAATTTCTGGTCTTCTAGGGGAGGGATTGCTCTTCCTGTTACCTTTTTAATGCTATTTGTTTCTCTGATTCTCTTGATTTCAGCCACTTATTATTTTTCGATAAGCAGGATTAACGCGAAAACTCAGGCATTGAAGGTTTCAGGTGTAGAGCAAGAAATGCTTTCACTTGAAAAAGTCGTTAAATTTGTGGCTTGGTCCCCTGGTTCTTACGAAATTTACGAGTTTGGTGATTTCGGAGGTGAGTTTGGAGTTGTGCCAAACGCGAAAAGATTGGTGCTAAATTTAACCGATGATTCTTCTTTTTACGACGTTTTCTTCAACAGTTCATTAGGGAAAGTTATCTATGAATTGCCACCCTCTGAAATACAAGATAACCTTTTCTTAAAAGGAGACAGCCGTGTCATTGTGAATCAAAGTTCCTCCACAATGACTCAGCTTTACATTTCCCAAGGCGCAGAATATTATGAGATAACTCTTTCGTATCGTCCTTTGGCGGGTTCAACTGTTACAGGGTCAAGCAATGGAAAACCTATTAACAATCAGCGAGTTTACATAGTTAACCTCAATTCGTCACAGAATATAACACGGCTGGGAAATTTCCGTCTTAAAGTGTCTTGTGTAAATGTTACTTCCAGTTGGCAAAGCTATAATTTCTCATATTCAATAACATCTCTTTTAGTGAAAGCCGGTCTAGATGGAGCCAACGACGAGGTTTCTTTGCCTATTTCAAGCAACGCACAGGGTGCTATAGTGAACTTAGAGACGGTGATATGCAACGTTAGAATGGAAGATGTAGGCTGGTGATTGTTTGCCATCGATTCTTTCAAGTCATACCTACACTTTGGTTGCCTTAGCCGCTGTATGTACTCTTTTAGTGGCTACACTTAATTCTTATACGACTTCTCTTGAAGCCGCATCAGAGATAGAGCAGTTGAAAAACCTGCTTAACCATGTTGCAGCAAAGGGAAACGAACTTTTGACAATAGTAGCTGCAACAAACTCTTCAGCACAGGTTTTCCTTCAGCTACCTGCAACAATAGGACATAAACAGTATTGGCTCCACGCCCGCAACGACTCTTCGAGTGTGTGGCTAGAAGGCTCTTTGGGTCAAATGACAGAAAACGGGCAACATATCAGGTTTTCTTGCCTCAAGGAACAGCTGCATCAGGCTATTTTGTTGGAGGATACGGACCAGCGATTTTAGAGTGCTACATGAACGGCTCAGTTCCTCAGTTTAATCTCAGTTCTGTAGGAGGTTGATGAAGGTGAAATTTAAGTTAAAACCAGGGAAAAGAAACAAGAACCAAGAGGAAAACGCATCTAAGGAGCCTCCGGTAGAAACCTTACTCGGATATTTAGGTCTCAAGCGTCGAGGAGCACCAGAAGGATACATTGAAGTAGAAGCCTATCCGCTTAAACCGCCGTTCTCTTATGCTTCTATAGTTCGAAACGAAGCTACAGCCGAGCTTCTATACATAGTTGACGAGCTTCCGCTAGAAAAGGAAGAGAAAGAAGCATACGACCGCATGAAAAACGTGCTAGAATACGAGTTAAAGGCGCCAGAAGGAGAGGAAAGCCTAAGCGAATCTTTTCATCGGCAATTGCCAATCATTGCTGCTAATCATCCTAAGACATTCATGGGAATCTCGCCAATTGGCATCCGAAAAATTCAGTATTACTTGGAGCGAAACATTGTAGGCTATGGGAAAATTGACCCATTAATGCATGATCCATACGTGGAGGATGTAAGTTGCGGCGGCATAAGTAAGCCAATATTTCTTTGGCATAGAGTCTATGAAAATATTAAGACCAACATTTTCTTCAACACTGAAGAAGAATTGAATGACTTTGTCATGAAGATGGTTCACAAAGCTGGGAAACATGTCAGTATTGC
>JBHIEO010000078.1:0-2214 GCA_046760665.1 Bathyarchaeia archaeon | reverse complement strand
TCTGCATCAATACTGTTTCTCTACAAAGAATTGCAAAGTAGAAAAAAGCGCGCGCTTGCTGCACTTGTTTTATGTGTATTAATGCATGCGCTTAAGGATTCCTAGAAGTTCATCAAATCGTTGTATTTTATAATCTGGTTCAATTTCTGTTTCGTGCTCTCTCTCTTCTTTTCTGGGCAAGTATCCTTGCATTAGCACAGTGACCATGCCAAGTTTTTTTGCTCCATTAATGTCTCGTTCTATGCTATCCCCCACCATAATAGATTGAGACGGTTTCGAATCTAAACGGATTAGAGCTTTTTGGAAAATTTTGGGGTCTGGCTTTTCTACTCCAACATCTTCTGAAATAACTATCGCATCGAAAAATTGAGTAATGCCAAGGCGGTGTAATATTTCATGTGCGGATTTTCGAGAACCATCTGTCACGACTCCCATTTTGTATCCTTTCCCTTTTAAAACAGATAACGTGCTAATGACGACTGGTGAAGGCTTAAGGAGAGATCGAAGGATGTCTCGATAAGTGATCAAGGCAGAGTTGAGTTGCCAAAAGTCAACTTCGACGTGAATTTGTTTGAAGAATTCTTGGAAAAAACTCTCTTCCAAAAAATACCTATCTGCGTGGGGCTCATCACATTCTGTTATGATCCTCTCAAACAATCTTTGGTTCTCAAGTGTACGCGTGACATCAGCGATGGGAACGCCTTGGTCAACCAATTTTTCAATTGATATTTTCCAAGCAATGCTTGTGTAACTTTTCATATTATGTAAAGTGTCACCTACGTCGCAAAGTATGGTGGTTATTTTCACTCTATCACTCTTCCTTTTCTTCAATTTTTTCATGAAGCTTTAAAACTCCTTCTAAATTGTCGTAGAGTTTTTCACGGTAATATTTCATGGCGATCTTTTGAAACATCATACTTCCTTTTAACTCGTTCCGAGCTTTTATCCCGAAAAGTATACTACCCACGAGAGATAGTGAGATGCGTATGAGATAGCCACAAAGGATAGTAAAATCAGTGTCAAAACTGATTTGATACATAGTGATCTTTGTCAAGCCATACCCCCAATCGGGCGATAAGGAATAGACAAAAACATGCGTTGCCACGAACAGGGAATAAAAAAAGACTACCCAAGCGCAATTTGCATACAGGAAAAAGAGTGAAGCATAGATTCTCTGTCGAGCCCTTGCAGCATCAGGTATCGTGCTGTAGGAAAAATTGTTCCATAAATGGTAGTAAAAATCGTAGTGTTTATCCATGTTTTCTATATTTTCATAAGCTTCTCTGTAACCTAAATATCCAATAATTGTCAGCATGTGCTTAAGCTTATCTGTCTCATACTTACGCATCATTCTTCTAATTCTCGGTGAGCGAAAACTAAAAACTGGCAACAAACTTTGCAAGTTGATACCATTGAGAACTATGCCAAATCCGATGCCGCCAGCTAAAACCAATGCTACGCCTACCCCGCTCTCGAAAAGTTGCGGATACAGTGTAAATAATAGAAAAACTGCAAAATATCCAGGAATGAGTATTCTGAAAGTTTCATGTATACTTTCTTGTCCAAGTGGGGATATTTCTACCTCAGCCATTTGCATTCACCTATGTTAATAGGTCAACCTTGAATAAAAATAAGATGTTCAAAACACAAGCGTACGCGCATCGGAGACTCGCGGTAAGAAAGTTTTCATGGGCACACGCGCGCATTTGATATGTCCGTTTTTGGATACTGTTCCTTGTTGAGCCCCGCAAAGAACACTGTTCTTTGTAGGCGTTCACAAGGAATAGTGTTCTTTGTTGACGCCAGAAAGTCCTTAAACTTTTGAGGCAACATAGCTTAAGGTGAGACCGTTTGGTCAATTTGGTTGAAGATTGGAAAGACATAGAAAGCCTAAGGGTATGCCCGCAACACCTACCGGAACTCGGCATTGAAGTCTTCTTGGAGGAGGCAAATGAACAAAAACAAGTCTAAGCCTCAGCCTGCAAAGCTCTGTCCCGTACTCAACCAAGACTGCCATCAAGACAAATGCGCCCTGTGGATCAAAACCCACAAACAATCATCAAACGAGTTTTACACGCTACACTATAGCGGCTGCGGACTCCTCCAAAACATACCGTGGACACCCAGAGAAATATTCCCTCAGAAAGAGGAGGAAACAGAATGAGCAAGGCTAAACCCTTAGCTGAGCAGAAGCTTGAAGCTCAACTAACTGCC
>JBHIEO010000077.1:0-2348 GCA_046760665.1 Bathyarchaeia archaeon | reverse complement strand
TCACATACTGTTGTTTGTTCATAAGGCGGTTATCCAAGATATTTTGGGAACGGGCTCTGCAATTTTCGAACATCCGACCTATGACACATTAAAAAGAGTTTTAGAAAAGGAGGACATCAATTTAGCTCAAGGCGAAACCCTAAAAGAAGCTCTTGAGAATTATACGAGAATCTTACAAAAGTCGGGTTTAGTCAAAGAAGTTCGGTTTGAAAGGTCTAATTCAAATCGATACGTCTTGCACATAGATAAATGCGTTTACGCAAAACGTCTACATCAATGTTTAAAACCTTTCCTTAAAGGACAATCGTGTCGCTACGCACTCTTAGCTACAGCAATCTTTCAAAAATTCCATGGAAACAAACCTAAAGTAGCCCCATCTGATTTCTTTGAGGAAGGAACCAAAACATTAATTGAACTCTAGATGCGGTCAAAGAGAGCAAGCTCTTACAATGAAAGAAATGAAGAAGGAAGAGTAGCTGTTTTTGTATGACGCAGTGTTTCTGCGTCAGGTAGTCTACTTTTTCTACTCATAAGAATAGAGCCTATAGTATACATTCCTCATCCATGTAAAAGGTTACATAGGTTTTTTCTGTAGATGCTTATTATCAATTGCAAATAGCTTTTGATTGTGATATACATGCCTTTATAAGAGCCGAAGCACTATATATAATGTTGAAAAAGTTTTCGTTTATCCTGTAGGCTTGTCCTACCGAGTAACTGAACCTTTTCAAAATATATCAGCAGAAGTGAACATGAATGTGTAGTCTAAGAGCAGGTATAGTAATTAACTGTAGAAAATGCAAATCATCTATACGGGTTCATTGCCCGTTAAAGAGGAAAACAGGGAGAAAAACATATGTCAACAATAGAAAGAAAGGGGGATTACACGCTGGTTGAAATAGGTGATCACCTGAAATGTCCACAATGCAGCAGAGTAAGCCATGTTATTTGGGTTTCGCAAGATGGGAAAATGGCGGGAATCCGATGTTCAGGGTATCACAGTCAATTAAGTCATGGCTTTCCGAACTTCACCTCAACAGCGAGTCCCCGAAAACCCCAGAAAAACATAGTGTTTCTTGTCGAAATTTAAATAGTAGCAACTCTTGCTTAGTCCAATTCCAGAAAAATTCAAAGCTTCTTTGAAAAAATAGGGAGTTTGCAGAGTGACATCTCTACTGTACGAGAAAAAAGTCAAGTATTTGCGGTTTTCTTTAATATTATGAATGCTATCTCTTCGGCATTTTTCTAGACACTTCATTTGGGTTTCACTGATTCAATCCTTGTTTTGGTCCCTCTTTCAAAGTATTCCGAATCTATTACTTTCACTTTGTTGTTACTGTGGGCTTGGACTATAGACATGGCTATAAGTGCAAGTGGACACACTAAATTTTTTGTGTTGAGTTGTTTATGGGTTTCTGGTGCCCAAATGCAGTCGTCAACATGCACTATATATTTTTGTGTACCCAACTTTTCAAATCGAAAATCCTTAACAAGACCCAAGACTTTCATAGTTTTTGATAGGTTTCGAAAGGCTTCGTCAAGGCTTTTTCCTTTGACCAAGTGAACGCCAGTTGCCTCATTAATTTTGGCAAAGTTCTCTAATGCAGGGCGAACAAAAACTACTCTACCAGTGCCAAGAATATCCCTTAAAGCTATTTGATAAGCTAACAGCATGGAATGAAATAGAGTGGTAACATTGGAAAATTTCTCCTCGTTCAACAAAATACCTCTAGAGCAAACTTAGCCATCATTGTTATCTTCAACTCAAGTCAATAAAACACTTTTTGAAAACCTCAGATTCAGAACAAAAAAATACCTAGCTTATAGAGAGCAATGGTGCGCCCAAAAATTTTCCAATGCTAAAACAATCAACTGTCAACCCTTTAGTCGGACAAAAATCAAAATTTACAATTCTTGAGTAAGTTTAGAGTTTGAGATATTCGGTTTTTGAGATATTACATATCAATAGAGTAACTACATAAATAATATATGCTTGTAGACATATCAATATTGCTACCAACAATAGAAATATTTCGGAGAGCCTAAAATGAAAACAAATAAACGAACCCTTACATCACTATTCATACTTACACTCATCCTCCTATCAGCAATTTGGATAAACCCCCTCCCTGCACAAGAACCACCACCTGATGAACAACCTCCCAAAGAGCCTCCACCTCCTGAAGACATACAATTTAATGGAACCTACATTGCATGGAACAAAGAAGAAGACACAAAAACAGAGCAATGGACATGGCAAAGCCAAGCCTGGGAGTTCGGACCATTTCCCACCTTCGCCATTTACCTTCAAAACGGAACCGAAGTCACGGACACTAACTATGTTCCAC
>JBHIEO010000076.1:0-2403 GCA_046760665.1 Bathyarchaeia archaeon | reverse complement strand
GAAATCTTTTGCGTCACATATGAGGAAAAAGCAAGCATTATACTTTGTCATACTAATACTCACTTCATTTTTGGTTTGGGTCAAATTCCCGAGCAATATTTTGTTACAATGCCCTCCTATTCGAAAAGAAATCAAATTATCGCAGAGTGTCAGCATTGATGTTTTCGGGGCAGTGGTTCCGACGCTAATATCGGTTCTTATGATTGCTTGCCTACTTCACTCCCGACGATTCCCGAAAAGGCGATACTTTCGAGGTCTTTTGTTGGCAACTGGACTATGTATAATCATCTCCTTGCCTTTTACATTGCCCGCCCAAACTGTTTTGGTCCCGTATAGTTTACTCGATGTGATTTTATCACTCCTAAGTTTGCATATGGCCTTCAATGGACTGAATACATACAGAAAAACTACGAGAACTAATTTTATCAACGCTTTATTGATAATTTTTAGTTATGCATGTTTGTCTTGCCTACTAACTGACATTATTTTACTGCTTTCATTGATCGCTTCGGCCCCTGTCACTTGGTTTTATATAGGAGGAGCAGGAACAAGAGACGCCATTCTGCTCGCACCTATATTTTCAATCGTAACTCTAATCTTCGCCATGTCTCTTCTCCAAGTGTTGGTTCCATTTGCGGAAAAAATGAAAACTATGGCAAAACTACAAAACAGAACTTCTAATTAATCTGGCTCCTCTGCGCCGTAAAGGAAGCAGGTGCTGTTGCAGAATGCTCGCGCGCTTCTCCAAGGCTGCGCACGCATACATGCAAAAGAACCCCATCGTTTGATTAACACAACTACCGCAAATGAGAAGTTAACTTTTTAGGATTTCTATGTTCTCTTTATGTTTGGTTCTTCTTCTAGTATCGATTGGTATTCCTCGTTTTAGTGCCTCTTTGAAGCTTAAGCCCACTTCCATTAGTTCATCTCGGCTGAAACCTCTTCCTTTTCTCGATTTTCTTTTTCTCTTAACAATAACTTGGACGTTGCGTTTCTGCAAGTTGGCTTTTATGTAATCTTCATAAACTTTTTTGTCGTCTATAAATGCTCTACATATAACTTCTTTTCAAGCTTTATATGACGATCTTTTTGATTAAGATATTTGTCGGTATGTTTGGGGATTTTTTGTTTGCCGACTTTATACTGCAAGAATAGGTTATGATGATCACCAAATACCGGATCGTGCCCTGTCAAATCAAAATAATCCGATATAGACATATAATCCGTTGATTTATTTGGTTCGTGTATTTCTGCTGTTAGGCTTCCAGCACATTGGTAGTTATCACGCATCTTATCCGTTAGAGCTGTTTTCTTGTAAGTTGATGGTGGAAATGTTGATGAGAATTCAACTTCTGTTTTGGGAGATATCGATCCTCCAAGATTGACGTATGCTTGAGTTACGTCTAGACTTCCAAAAAGATCGGTGGCATGTGTTCCCCACCGAAAGATTAACTTTTTATTATGAATTTTGTATCTTGCCACTTTATTTATTCCTTCTATTATTCGAGTTGCAAGGCAATTCTAAGACCGAGATTACTTTGACTCAGGTGTTTTTATCTTTTATCTGCGAGCATATTGAAAACAAGAATCTGTTCATTTTTGGTCTAGCACTTAAGAGTATATATGCCAGAATTGGACGCGCGCGCATTTAATCCCGTCCAACGTGTAGGGGTTCGTTAATACGTGTTAACGAACCTATCTATATGCGCGTTATTTGAAGACTTGGAACCGTCAAGTGGCACTAAAATCTTCTTAATCAATTTTTCTTCCTCAGCTAGACAAGTACCTTGCTCGTTTTTCCCATAAGTTTTCACTTAGGTGGAGGACTAATGATAATAACGTTGTCTCCCCGCAATATGATGGTGCCAAGTTTTCTAGGCTTCTCCGTATTTGTTATATCCTCTGTTTCTTCCAACAGCAAATTGAGGTGCTGATCGAAACCCTTCAGTTTTCCCCGCAACTTCTTTCCGCCCCTCAACCGCACAAGAACGATTTTTCCAAGGCTTTCCTCCAGGATTTTGGTGGTCATTTCGCTCATATGCGCCCTCTCGCTCACTTCTTTAGCATTTTATCATCCTTTTTGCGAATCTTTGCTAGAAGGCTGATTATTACTTCTCCGCATCCCTTCTTTCTTTTCAAGCGTCTTTTTACATCCATAGTTTCAACTCTCAGCGGCATCAACCGTCTCTTTTTTCCACATCTCTTTGAACGGTTTGTAAATCCTCAACGCAGATAACACTACGTCCACCCTTGTTTTGTAGAGCCCGCTTTCAACGAGTCGATCTAAAACCTTCACCACGTTTCTGTGAAGCTTAAAGTTCACCAATACGGTGGCTTTTCTCTCTCCAGGAATATCCTTCAACGATTTTCACCTTAGTCGTATATCCAGCGTATAGACAGTAC
>JBHIEO010000075.1:0-2409 GCA_046760665.1 Bathyarchaeia archaeon | reverse complement strand
AATTCGAAATAGAAGGCACAATTGACCAATGCAACGAGGCTGTAGGAAAATTCCTTTTGACAGTAACCGACAAGCTGAAAGAAACACAGTTGATTGCCGAACGAGAAGCACCCCCAGCGAGAGCAGAAACATGCAAGTCAATCATTCAAACATTGTGGAAAGAAGGCTGGTTCGCGGAGCCGCGGGGACTAGGAGAGGTCCACGGCGAAATGGCAAGATTAGGCTATCATTACGACCGAACAGCAGTAGCCCATGCACTAGTCGACCTCGTTAAAGACAACATACTAACACGAGAGGGAAGACCCCGACGCTACCGCTACGCACAGAAAAGACCACCAAGTCGTTAAGATGTAGCTGAGTTAGATATTGGAAATGTCTTTAAACTTGACTATCCTTAAGCGCGCGCAAAATAAGGATAATGGAAAAGGAAGTCTAAGAGGAGACTTTGAATTCGCTCATTTTTTGGTTGAAGACTTTGCGTAGCATTGATATTGGTAAGTATCCGTTGGCGGTTATGGTGTCATGGAAGAATTTTTCGTCGAACCTGTCGCCCATTTTTCGCTTAACTTCTTCTTTCAGTTGGTGGAGTAGGTGTTTTCCAAGGAGGTAGGAAAGCGGATAGCTTGGTGTCTGCGTGTAACGTTTAACCTCAGCAATGGCAGCTTCTTGTGACATGCCAGTTTCCTTTACAAGCATTTCGACAGCTTCTTCGAACTCCATTTCACCTCTTGAGAGTTTGACGTCAACGATTATTCGGACAGCGCGCCAAATCACAGCGTTGATTTGCATGAGACGCGCCCGCAAATCAGTTGTAAAGCCTTTTCCAGTCATCATTTCTTCACAATAATGCGCCCAACCCTCAATGGTTTCAGTTCCTTGAGCTAACAGGCGAACAAAGCTTCCACGGTTGGAAACAGCGGTTTGCAAAAAATGACCTGGAAAGGCTTCATGAACAGCTACGTTCTTTATTGACGGAAAGTTCAAATGCTTGCTTAGGTTAGTTGGGTCTTTGGGTCTGGTTACAATGTAAATACCTATTTGTGGTTTGTCGAATTTGGCTGGAGGCCATAGAGCCGCAAACGGAATCACAGGCGTAAGAAAAGCCGGTGTCTCCTCTACTAGCAATCTATCTTTAGGATAAATCGTGGCGATGTTTTTCTTCTGAACGAAGCTTTTGGCTTCTTCCATGGTTTTTCTCGTAAATTCTAAGGCTTCTTCAAAGGTTTCAGGAGCGTCGCTCTCTATCATCTTCATAACTTCTTCTACTGATTTCCCAGGAGCTATCTGTTGCGCAAGCCGCTCTCTTTCGGCTTTCAATTCTTTCAAGTATTTAATGCCGAGCTGGAGGATCTCTTCAGAGGTCATGCCTAATTCGCGTAGTTGAATGAGCTTTTCGAATTTTTCTCTGCCTAGAGCCCATTTTTCATTGGTTTTTGGAAGCAAGCTATGAAGCCACTCCATATGGGCTTTAAACGCTGGTTGAAGATTTTCGACAGCTTTGCTTAGTCTTTCATGGACTTTCTGTGAAACTTTACCTTTGGTTGCTTGGAGTATGAATTGGAATAAGCCTCCCATGTTTCGGGCTGTTTCTATTGCCATTTCGGTCCAAAGCTTTACTGGCTGTGACTTTTCAAATCTAGAACGAAACTCTTCTAAGAATTTTGGAATCTTCTCAATTCTGGCTGCTATGGCGTCTATTCTTTTTTCTAAAGGCGCATAGTCGCGGGTAAACATTATGAAGATAAGTCCACCTATTTCTTCGAAGGCGTCTGGGTTTAGCTCGTGTATTCTCCGTTCATAGAAGGTGAATTTAAGGTGTTCATGGGCTTTCTCGATTATTTCCCAGTCTATCTTATTGTCTTCGTTTAGCTCTTCTTTTCTTATGGTCTCGTTTAAACGTTTAATCCATTCTTCTATTAGATGAAGGTTTTCCAAAAGAGTCTCGGTAGAACCGTTTGGCAACAGGTAGTCATAGGGTTCGTGTAGCCCGAGATAAGTGGCGAAGTCAGGGTTTTTCTCTAGAAACTTGTCCAGCATTTCCTGACTTAATTTTTCGAACATTTTATCGGTGTTCAATTTTTTCACCTATCTTTTCAGAACATTATGAATCAAAGCATAATTAAGCTTAACCGAAAAGCGAGAATACAAGTCCAAATGCGTAATGTAGTGTAGAGTATAGAAAAGGAAAAAGGCATTCTTTTGTGGGCTAGACATCAAAGTTATTGATAGGGAGGTTTTGAATCCTGACTTTAATTTTTGGCAGGATTTCTTGTTGAACGCGTTTAGTTCCAATAGTTGCTATTTTGTAGTTTCCATTTTCTGTCTTAACGGCTACTCCTTCTTTGCAAAGTTCTCCTAGTCTTGTGCTTGTTATTTTCATGCTTTTTCCTAGTTTGGCTTGCAACTCCT
>JBHIEO010000074.1:0-2523 GCA_046760665.1 Bathyarchaeia archaeon | reverse complement strand
TCAAGCCACTCAAAAAACTCCTCCTCAGCATCAACAGTTAATACGCCATCCTCAAAGGGACACCAACTTGACCATTTGTAACCACAATCCTTACAACCCCAATCAACAGAAGCTAAATCACCGTTAATTTCCGTAATATGACCATATAGACCAAAAGAACCACAATTAGGACACGTAATAGTGCCCGCAGTCATTTCCCAAAGCTCATCTAAATCTTTACTTTTCTCCATAGCTACCGCTACCCCCAACCCCGCTTAACCTTTTCAACCCAAACCCTACAACCATCTTCCACCAAATCCGCATAACCCCAACGCTTATTACAAGACCTCCTACCAGAACGGATAACACCTAAAACATCGGGGTTATTACCAAAATAACGCAACTCAACCAAATCATGTTTACAAATGGGACAAACGCTTTTCTTATACTCCACCGTAACTTTCAACTTCCGATAACCACAACAACCAAACCACGTAGCAACTTGAAAACGCTTAACATTCTTCTTAATACTAGAATGATTCAACTGATACCAAGCAGTATGATAAACGCTCTTACGCTTACCCTTAACCTTAACAATACATCCATCTTTTTCATACATCCTATAATTCCTATTAACAAAACCATCACAATTTCTATTTTCAATCCCACACTTACCCACCTTCTTCACAATAGGGCAACTACGACATTTATAGCCACCCAAAATAAAGCCTAAAACATGAAAATGAGGACTCCAATACCAATAATCACGCAAATTATAACGAAAACCATGAAAAATCATAACCCCACCAACAACACCCCTATCATACAAAATTTTACGAATCTTAGCACGTAACTCCTTAAGAGTCAAACCATAAAACTTAGGCGGAACAGTAGCAATAATATGCTCAACTTGCCCAAAACGCTTAGACGCTTTTTTTAAACGTGTCGTTATACTCCTAGCCTCACGAACCGCCCACCCACCTATATAACAAACAGGACAAGAAGGCTTATCGCAACTATAAAAAACAGGCTTAAAAAACACCTTCCCTTTAAAACTCTCACCTTTTAACGTAATCCTATCATGCAAATCAACACGAGGACACCCATAAAAAGTCCGAAACTTACCACAATACTCATTAGTCACCTCCCCATGACCAACCAACTGAAAATCCCCAAACTCACCAAAACTAGCTTTAGGCAAAGGCTCTAAATCAAAATCATCATCCCGTGACACCACAACACTATTAGCCTTTGAACTAGGTCGAACAGAAAACATAGCATCAAAATCTACGCTTTTCACGTGAATCACGAGAATAAAAGGGGCATAAAAGTTATATAAATGTTAAAGTAAATTTACCAGTAAAGAAGGTTAAACACATGGTGAAACTGCTTCTAGATGAAACATGCGAAAAAATCTTCTCACTTCTACTTGCAAGTGACAAAAAGCTTCGTTTCAACGAGTTACACAGAACCCTTAACCAGATTGGTTTGGAAATGTCCAAGCCGACTCTGATAGAACACTTGAATCATCTAAAGAAACGAAGATTAGTGATACGGAAAAAAGAGGGAAAACAGAATGTATCTTACAGAGTGAACTGGGAAAAGCTTGAACACCTTGGCGAAGCCATCAAAACTCGGCAAAGATTGAAACACATGCTTGAGAACGAGAAGGTTTTCAAGTCTTTCCCCCTAGATGAGCAAGTAACGTATGTTCACAATATTCTAGCACTTAGGAATCTGTATCGATTGAGGCTGGAAATTCTCGACGTTCTTGATCCAAGCAAAAACTTTGAGCATAGCATCCAATATCTGTTTACCAATCGATTCTTCGAGATTTTCAAAATATGGCTACTAGAAAGCTGTCGTAAAAACAAGTCAGAATGCAAAGAGAAAGCTCTAAACATGATAGAATACAACATAAAACGCTATACAGACATACTCTTCGATAAAAAATTGCTCTAGAAAAGCTTACTCCTAGAACACCGAAAGTCTAGGCACCTTTCTACAAAACCTACCCACCCAGCCCCCGCCACCATTCTCAATATAGCCTCAGATAAACAAATGAAGGGAGTAACATCGGTCCCGACTCCCTTAAACCCACCGTCTCTAATGAATGCCCTTGATATGAAAACCACCTATAAAACACAACAACAAGAGTTTAAAATGCTTCAAGAATCAGCTAACCATCCTTAATTTTCTAGGAATTATTCTAATTTCTCCAAAACTTTTAACATAAGCTTCACATCATCCTTAATTCGATTTATGTTTTTTCTCATACGATGTAAAAGCACTTTAAATCCTTCTTGTTTTATTCCATCAGATAAGAAAACCCTTAGAAGATGTCTTTCATGTTCTGTTAAAATTTTACTCCTCATAGTTTTCCCCTCAACGTTACTACAATGGAAACTCTTAAATACTTTTGGTTACAGATAGAGTAACTACGGATGTGAAAAAATGGAAAACCAAACTCAAACACACGGTGAAACCACAAACAACAACGACAACCAAACCAAAATACAAACAAAACGTAAAGAATTACTAAGC
>JBHIEO010000073.1:0-2533 GCA_046760665.1 Bathyarchaeia archaeon | reverse complement strand
GGTTAAACCCCTCCTTGAAAAACACTCAAACAAACACTGCGGCTCTGACTTCGGCTTATGTATGAACCCAGAATTCTTGCGCGAAGGATCTGCACTCCACGATACCCTGCACCCCGACCGCATCATCATCGGCGAACACGACAAAAAATCCGGTGACACCCTCGACGCTCTATACAAGGAGTTCTATGGTGAAGAAGCTCCTCCAACCATAAGAACCAACCTCCCGACAGCCGAACTCATCAAATACGCCAACAACGCCTTCCTAGCCACAAAAATCAGCTTCATCAACACCATCGCCAACATCTGCGAAAAAATTCCAGGAGCCGATATAACGACCGTAGCAACGGGTATAGGCCTAGACCAACGAATCAACCCCCGATTCCTACGTGCTGGACTAGGATACGGAGGATCCTGCTTTCCTAAAGATGTAGAAGCGCTTATTGCATTCTCCAACAAACTCGGCTATGCACCAACGGTACTGCAAGCAGTCCAAAAAGTTAATGAACTTCAAGCAAGACACGCAGTTGAGAAAGCAAAAGAGCAGTTAACGGAATTAAAGGGGAAAAGAATCGCCATTTTAGGTCTATCCTTCAAACCAAACACAGACGACATGAGAGAGGCCCGATCCATCCCCATCATAAACCAACTCCTAAAGGAAGGCGCGAACGCCATCGCCTACGACCCAGTGACCATCCCCAACGCCAAGTCAATCTTCGGAAACAAAATCAAATATGCCTCTTCAGCCATCGACTGCCTGAAAGACGCTGACTGCTGCATCATCGTAACAGAATGGGAAGAATTCAAAAAACTCAAGCCTGAAGACTTCACGCAAAACATGAGACAACCAATCATGATAGATGGAAGAAGAATCTACAATCCAGAAGAGTTTAGACAAAAACTCAAATTCGTAGCCATAGGACTTGGACAATGAAATGAGCAATAATCAATTTTCTCATTCAAAAATAAAACGTTCGTTGAAGCCTTTGCGCGAGCACCGACAAGGCTGATCAAGTATTGAATAATAAATCACTGGAAATTGACAAAGCACCTCAGAACTCTAGAAAAAGCTAGAGTAATCCATGCGCGCACATCTTCAAGAAATGGAAGCTTGACGAAAAGATTATAAGCATTATGTAGTTACATAGTTATATGGTGACAACCTTGGGAAAATATGTAACAATCTCGGTTCCCGTTGATGTCAAAAAGCTCTTGGAAAAGGCTAAGGGCAGAGATGAATGGGGCAGTTTTCTCCTCAAACTATACGCCGAGGTTAAGAGGTTGAAGAGTAAGAAGGCATTCGAGGAGCTGACAAGCACTCTCACCGACGAAGACTTGAAAGCCATAATCGAATCCAGCAAAGAGTTTAGGAAAAGGTTCGCGTTCAGATGAACCTACTTGACACAGACACAATCATAGAGATGCTACGAGAGAGAAGACACGAAGTCGGAGCCATCTCAATCATAACACTTACCGAGGTGTTGAGAGGACTAGAAGCCAGAAAAAGAGCCAAAGTCAAAGAGTTACTCGAAGAAAGCTTTAACCTACTAAACCTAGACAACGAAGTCATAGGAACCTACTGCAACCTATACCACAAGCTCAAAGAGGAAGGCACACTCATACCAGACGCCGACATACTCATAGCCGCAACCGCCATAACCCACAACATAACGTTAAAAACAAAAGACGAACACTTCGAAAGATTGACGCATCTAGGCTTAAAGCTAACACAAGCACCTAAAAAGCAAAGAGAATAGACCATTCCTACCCAAAAAAATGGATCGCACATTTCGCTAGAAAACAAAATTCTGAACAAAAATATCGATTCATGGCCAACGACTTCACTAATGCTTAGTGCAATAACAAAACAGGCACCTACACCATCACCCTAGAATTTTGGCCCCAAAAACTTCTACACAGGGCTCCACAATTTCAACAACAACCATCACCCTATACATCAAGAAAAGCAAAACTGCCAAGCCAAAACAGACTACCACCAAAAACAGCGTCAGCTAATCACATCCATTCACCAAAGATTAAACATTCCCTTTCACCCCTTCAAAGACAACAACAAGCAAAAGGTCAAGAAATTCTATTTGGGACCAAATATAGGGGCTATCAAATCTTGCACACACAAACACCCTATAAGCCACACGCGTACTTTAGGACCCCTTTGAAACGTATTTATTCCCTTTTATAAAAAACCTTAGTTCTTCGGGTAAATCCGTTCTCACCCCAATTCTATGAGAACAAGCAATCTCAAAATCTCCCTCCTCTCCTTCTATCACTGTCAACTCGCTTTTTCTGTTAGTTACATCGACTCCATTCAACTCCTTTGTTATAGCTAGAGCTTTCGTCAATTTCCCTGGACCACTAGTTAAACTGCGAAAATTCTCCACTTCTCTATTCTTTACCATAACCTCGATTCCTTGAATAGGCTCCACAGCTCTTATCAAAACAGCTCCTACCTTTCCCCTCAAGTGGGCAACTATGTTCAGAAGCCAATTGGCATGAACCATATAAATGAAGGTTCTTC
>JBHIEO010000072.1:0-2817 GCA_046760665.1 Bathyarchaeia archaeon | reverse complement strand
TGCTGACAATGATTATTCCGCTTTTCTTAAGCTCCTTGATAACTCTCATCACAGCCCTTCTAGCTTCTTTCTCTGATTTAGCGCCAGTGCAGACCATCTTGCCAGAGTTGAAAATCAGCGTGGCGGTTTTGGGTCGTTTCAACCTGAAAACCAAGCCTGGAAACTGCTCTGGACGATATTCCACGCTTGGATAGCCCTTCACCACAGCGTTTAGGTCCACTCTCTGATTCAGCGTTGCAGAAGCAACAACGTTTTCAATTCTGATTGTAGCCTTAACCTTTGGCACACAAACACCTCGCTTATAAAGCTCTAGCTCCACGAATCATTATTGAGGGCTATTTATAAGGCTTAGCTTAGGCTTAGCCTTCTTTCCAAACAAAAATGGATACTTCAAAGATAAGATGAGAAAAATTGCTACGACCATCAAAAACATCGCTATCGGATTTCGTATAAACATGCTTATATAAAGAGGAACATAGCCCATGAATGGTATACGGCTCACAACCTTGCCAACCAAGAATTTTTCATGCAAAAATCGGTCTCCCCACGTATCTTCAGAATCCAGTCCACTCAGCCACCAGTCTGGCGAATTACGTGTGTCCAACTGTGTGCGCAGGTACCAAGCGCCATTCTTGAAGGCTTTGTCTATAACTCTGCTTATAACTAGTACATCTGGTTCATTGGGTCTACGAAAAACTATAATATCACCATAGGGAGCTGACGCAACATTGATTTCACAAGCATCTGTAACACCTTGAACCACAATGAGGTCTCCATAGTTCAAGGCGGGACGCATACTCGTAGAATCGACAGGTAATAAGGGAAACTCTGTCCTTAAACAAGCTTTAAACCCAAACCAAAAAGCAAGAACGTTAACCAATAAAATTATTCCTAAAATGACTAACTTTCTATATCTGCCTAATGCTTTTGTGAATTTCAACGGTCCTTCGGTACACGTTTTTTGCTGATAGTATTATTTAACAGCTTTTCTTCTTGGCCTTTAGTTTTCTCGTCCTCTTTTTCAGGGAAAACAAAGTCCACGATGATTAAAACAACAAACAAAAAGCCGATAATCAATGTTGCTGAAATTGGATTCTCATGCATAAACAGTGGTATGTGACCAAGCCATGGCACTTTTCCAACAACCTTGCCAACTATAAGGTCTTGTCGAATCGGGCCCCAAGGGTCGTAGCTTGAACCCCAGCTGGCGTCACCTTTTGTTTCGAATTCCCATGTTCCATTTTCAAGCTGGTTTTTTTCTACAGCTCTGTGTACAATAAGATGAGCCTCTGTTCCAGCTATAGGTAGGTAAATAGGTGGGGGTCTGTCAGATTCAGGGTGATAATAAACAACAGCCTCGCCTGGATTGGGGTTTAAAGTGCCATTAGGAAACGTATACAATCCTACGTGTAGTTCAGAAAAGTCTGATATTCCTTGCACTATTATTAAATCACCTCTGTACAAGTTTGGTTCCATGCTTCCAGAGGCAACAGCTAACAAGGGAAAATCCGACTGGAAGGCAAGTCTTAATCCAAACCAAAAAGCGAAAACGCCGACAAAAAGAATTATTGCTAAAATTATGGTTTGTATGTAGTCGTTTTTCAAGAGCTGTGATAGTCTTTTTAAGTTCAAGTTTTTCGCCGGCTTGTTTTGTTTTAAGCCATGGTTGTGACAGATGAACAAGTTCTTGTTTTATGTTAAAAACTTAACGCTTTCTAAAAAATGAGGGGGATGGTTGCATGTTGTTTTTCGCCATGTTCAACAGCTGTTTAAATCTTCCTTTTGTCTAGAACAACTCTGAACGGCTTCTTGCATCTTGGGCAGTCGAAAAGCCCGATTGTCAACTGCATCCTTTTGCCATCTTTGGCCGGTCGTCCAGCCATCTTCCATGATTTCCTTGCAGCCCCGACATTAGTTCCACATTTTGGACATTTAGCCATACATTTTCCTCCATCAATAATCGGATATGTTGGTTAATGTTTAATGAATAAAAGACTTTCCATAATGAAACGTTCGCTCCATGGTATTTTCCATGAAAATCAGGGTGAAAACGAGAAAAAATAACGGAAAACTATGGGGAATTGGGATGAAGGATTATCATAGGAAATCTTACAAAAAAAATGTATAGATGAGAAAGAAGCAATGTTAACTTCGACAACATTCCAACATTTACATTTTCGTAAAAATAATGGTTCTTCATTCGCTTGACGCCAGGTTTTATGTTAATTTGTTTGGACGCTTAGGCGTTTTATGGTTTCCCAGAATTGTTGCGGTGGTAAGGGTAGAACGGGTTTTCCATTTATGTAGGTTGCGACACATGTAATTCCTCTGCGGAGTGCTTCTTTGGAACGGGTCCAAAGGCTGCATTCTTCAATTTCGATTGTTGAGTTGACTTCTCTGATTTTTGTTTTAATTTCTTCATTTGTGTATTTGCAGTATTGGCAAGTTGGGTTGAAAAATATCTTTACACCTTTTTCTTGGATGTGAAGAGGTTCTGAAGAGGGAATGTCTAGGCTTTCCTTCACGCTTGTTTCTGCTAAGGGATATACAAGGGCTACGTCTATGTTGCCTCTTGTTTCTATGAAACCTCTATGTTTAAAATAGCTTACTTGCTCGAATCCGTAACGCTCTCTTGCGGATGTGGATAACATCTTGCACCGACGCCACTCAAATAGCTCATTGGGCTTTTTCATGACGTTGATAAGTGCCTCTAAAAGCGCTGATGCCACGCCGCGATTTCTAAGGTTTCTCTTTACATAGATACAATGAATGTATAGAACATCTCTTCTCATGGTTTTGAAAAATGGAATTGTATGC
>JBHIEO010000071.1:0-2821 GCA_046760665.1 Bathyarchaeia archaeon | reverse complement strand
GTGGTTCTCCAATCCAAGTAGAGCGCGTGTCCGCCCATCTGAGTCATAGCCACTTCAAAAGAAACACGTGTTCGAGTTGAAGTCTTCTGGAAAATCATGGCTAAAGACTTATCTCTTAAGGTAGTTCTAAACCTCTCAGGGTTTTTCTTGATCTCAATAGATTTTTCAATTACCTCTTCAATCTGCGCCGAACTCCAATCTTTTAAGGTTAGCAAGTGCATAGTCATCACTTGTTGCTCCAGAGTAAGTTTATATTTCAGTTTAAATTTTCGGTTTTGCATTAATCAACGAATGATTAGTTTATCAATTTTAACTTAAGAAGCGTATCCGCGAAGATTGACAATGCTTGTATCAGAACTCCACCCCACTTAGCATGAAGCAATCTGTCTATTCTTTGAGCTACAAAAGTGAAACCTTTCTGGATAGACTCATCGCTTAGATCGAGTCCTGCTTCAACAAGCGTATTCAAAACCATGACTGTTTGAAATATGCCGCCTTGTTTGGTCTTTTTCGACCCAGCCCATCCTCCGTTAGGTAGCTGTTGGCTTTTTAACTTTTCAATAGTCTTCAACAGATATTCTTGCGCGCTTTTTTTCATGGAAGGTCTAACGTAAGGATCTTCTAGCATGCGTAAAGCCGTTCTAATGTAAGCTAGGCGACTCCATCCTATCATTTTTTCTTTAGGTGTTTTTTCTAGGCTACGGTACAAATAGTCTCGTATGCTTTCAAGATAGGCTTGGTCTTCTCCAACTCGCTTTAAAAGGTCATAAATAGCCAGTGTAATCCAAACTTCACTTCCAGCTTTCCTTGCTAATTCATGTTTGGGGCGCCAATGCCATCCTCCATCTTCTAAACGCTGTTGTTTTATCCACTTGACAGTGTCCTGCACTATGCTAGATTGTTTGAATTCTCCCAGAAGAAGGAGCGCCTCCACCGAATAGACGGCCGAGTTTACCAGTTCCTTTATTCTTTCCTGACCACCAACAATACAGCTTTTAATTAATTGTGGAAAAGACTTTGGACAATCTTTTGATTTCAAAACAGGAAACGCAAGGTAAAGGTCGGTCAAAGGAAATTTGTCAACATTTTTAACTAAAAGCTCAGCAAGAGTCTCAATTACAGGAAGCTTTTTTACTTCTTCTATCAATTCTACTCTCTTCAAGTCTGTGCTTAATTCATATTTTAAATATGCCTCTTGTAAAGATAGATTATCAAACTCTCAGAAATGATTCAAAGGAAATTGTTAGTGCCTGTTTCAGTCTTGAAGTTATTGATTTAAGTTTTATGGGAGTCTTCACTAAAAGGTGATGGTTCAGTGTTTAGGCTTTTCTGATTATCAAACTGCCCTCAGCGGTTAATTCAATAGTTACCGTTTGCTCTGTGCCTTTGGTTATGCCCCACGCATTCCTGATTTGCTTGTTCAGGTGGATGAAACCCCATTTATTAATCTTTGAAGAAAAGGTTGTCTGGGCTTCCTCGGTGTGTAAGGCTTCGTCTGCTGGTTTATTCTCCTTTTTCTTTGCCATGCGTTTTCACCTCCTTACGTTTTCCAAAATTATCTGAGTAGCCATTTCATCCGTCGTCAAATCTTTCGCCTGCGCAACGGATTCTAAGGTTGCGTACACGTTTTTTGGCAACAAGATTTTCTTGGGCATTTTATCTTCCCTTGATGTTTGACGAGAAGAATTTCGTTTTTCTCATTAAAAAAGGCTTGTAATAGGCTGCAAATAGAAAAATAACCTCAATGCGCACACTATCGTGTTTGCTTCTTCAGTTTTCTGAGTGGAGTATTGTATAGTGGTTTGTGGATAGCTATCAGTATGTCCTCCAATATCTCGGCGTCATCTTCAGTTTCAGTTGTTATATGCTTGATTTTTGAGTTGGATTTTAAGAAGCTAACAGCTTTTGACACGTCCCATTCTTTTAACACACAGCTTGTTGATTAAGGTATGTGATTCTCTGTTACCACTAAACAGGTTGTTCCTTATCCTCTGATTAAGATTACTAGAAGAACCGATGTATTGCAATTTTCCTTCAAAGAACAACATATATACGCCAGGGAGCTTCAGTGGTCTAACTCTCGGTAATTGTGTTTATAGAAGGATTTGACAGCAATGACTGTGTTAACCTTTACACTGTTAGGTAACTCTAACGTATCATCTGTTACGAATTTGTCTGCTACGAATTGGTCAAGCAGGTATTCCGCTTCTCTGCTTCGTGGGTCGTCTTTTAAAGCTAATAGTTCCTCTGGCGTCTTACCCATTAGTTTGCAGTATAACCATAGATGCCAAGCGCTTTCTTTTTTCGTTCAAGTTTGGCGAGCCATGTTGTAACCTTAGGGTGATATTTAGCCCAACGCTCTATTGCTTCCGTTTTCGTTAATTCATATTTTCTCCTGCGTCCCAATTTTTCGTGCGTCCTGCATATTTTTTTATTCGCGCCGTTTTTTAAAATCATTACCTTTAGGTAAGAATTTTTATGGAGCCTATTTCTTCCATCCACCTTACACATTGACCTGTTCGAGTTGTATAGGCAACCTGAAGCGGAGCCTTATTCTTACCTCTAGGTGGAAGATACGTATATCTTAACTAGGAATAGTCAAAAAGAACACACAAACTCTTGTTGCGCACAAAACCTTTAACTAATAACGAGACATCGCATACTCGGAGGTCTAAGCATATGACTGCTGAGTTAAAGATTAGAAGTTTAAACGAAAACGATTTAGATGCGGTGGTTGAAATCGACAGAAAAATCCTGGGAAAATCAAGGCGCGACTACTGGAGAAGAAAGATAGCGTACGCGGACATCTATCCGAGACCTG
>JBHIEO010000070.1:0-2824 GCA_046760665.1 Bathyarchaeia archaeon | reverse complement strand
TTTAGTGCGGGGGGCTAGGTTCAAACCTCGGTTTAAATCCTTGTTTTTTGCACAACACCTAGAAATCCAGTTAAAAATTCATTTTGAAGCGCCTGGGGTTAGGTTTACATATACGTTTATAATCCACGTTTTTGTACTCCGGGATAGTTTAGATCGTTGGTTCTTGCACTCCTTCAAGAACCCCAGTAGAAGGCTGCAAAGCGTAAATTTAATTTAATTATTGCACTGATCTAGTGAATGTGATAAACATGGATTTTGAAAAGGCCGTCGAGTTTGTGCGGAGAGTAGGCGGCAAAGAAGAGGTAGAACGGTTGGAATGCATTTTGGAAGATAGAAAGCCTGAAACTCGTTTTATTGACGAGTTAAGAAAACTTCAGAATACTGACGGAGGGTTTCCCCTAATTATGGAAAAGGGGAAACCGAGTACCTTAATGGATTCCGCCGTTGTCCTTGTTCGTTTGGATGAGTTTAACTTCTTACAAATTGACATCGTGGAGAAAATTGTCAACTTCTTTTTTATAAAGCAAAATAAAGATGGAAGTTGGAATGAAGATGAAAATATACTTCCATATAACCCCCCACCATGGATGGATCCAAGAGACGACCGTGTGAAAATTTTATCTACTGCGTATACTGGTTTTTGGCTCGCAAAACTTGGTTATGCAGATGACAAAAGAATAAGAAAAGCTTGCGATTGGCTAATTAACTATAGGAGAGAAAACGGTGCTTTCGAAGGATTTAGGCACAATACATGGATCGGTATTAGCCTCTTTGCAATGGTGTATGGCAAAAGATGTAATGTCACGAGGGAAGGTTTAGAATTTTTGGCAGAAATCCCTAGGGCCCAGTGGATTCCTTCCCAAACCACGTGGTTGCTTTGGTGTCTAAGCTCTGCAAACTTCACACATAAAAGCAAATTCGTAAAGTACTTTCTAGACTTATTATCCAAAAGCCAGAATCCAAATGGAAGCTTCTCAAGCGAAGACGGAAAAGAATTCTCGGTAAGTGCTACATTAGAGGCGATAAAAGTTCTAAAATATTTTTCATTTGGCACGCATTGAACGAAATGATTTCGCTTTTCTCTGCTTGCGCACCACCAAGGATTTAAACGTGGTTTGTGGGTTTGGTGCGGGAGGTTTGGTTCAAACCTTCGTTTAAACCCTTTGCATTGATTATGGGGTATTGTAGGCTTGTTTATATGCACCTTTAAGTTGAACGTTTGTAGACTTTAACATTTTCATCACTGTAGACTTGTGTCAACCCTTGAATTTTCGCATTGACCAGAATTCTGTAAATCACCGTCTCCTTTCCGAGTTCATTGTATTGGTTGGGATCAAAGGCTGAACTTGAAGGCTGCCAGCTCGTGTTCATGTAATTTGTGAAGTTGAACCCTGCAAAGTGGAATATCCAATATGGTTTTCCTTTTCCGTCCTCTGCCGTTACCAAGATATAGGTTGCTCCGTATTTGCTCATAGTTTCTAATGTCTCGTTTTCGTTGGTTGTTGTTAGCGCCTTTGCGACATCAACTATCATTTCGTGAGGGTCGAGTTCCTTGAATTCGCTTGCATCCTTAACCGAAATCAATGCTTCCTGCGAAGGGTTTCTAATCACAGATTCTCTTTGAGCGTAGCCGACAATCATGTGCCCATAGTCCCACCAGTTGAGAAAAACAGCGTTTTCAGGCGTGTGGGCTTTAGTCCAGTCGAGCGCATCTCTTAGATAAGCGTTGAAATACCCCTCATGTTCAACCCCATTCTTTACATAGAAAAGCCTGCCTACTTCAAAGCCTCTTGGGTCTTCTCCGGTAATCCCTATTCTACACTCATATTTTCCACCAACGTATTCCTCTCTCAAAAACTGGGGAGACGGCAGGAGTACATAAACCAAAGTAGCAATCACAATCAACAAAGTGGCTGAGGCCAAAACCAGGAACCATTTACTTCCCAAGTAACCACCAAGATTTTATAAACGAAGCTCATGTTTTAGGGTTTTGCGGTGCAAAGTTGTGTTCAAAAGAGTGAACGTGGAAATCGCGAAATATCTTGTGTACATTCTTTCGATAGCCGCATTTGTTTTGCTTTTCTTCACTCCTTTTGGTCCTATTGATGAGAAGTTTATTCCTTATCATCCTATAGGGTGGGCTGGGATATTCACTTATTTTGCGATGATTTTGAGCTTTAACCGAAAATTCGAAGAGACCAAAGACAATTTCTGGCTCATCGTGACAGCAGGTTTCTTTCCTCTGCTGATTTCGGATCTATATTTCTTTCCAATACCAACGTTTTATGGGTTCGGTATGTTAGAATGGGCAGGACTACAGTTCATAGTATTCTCTTTAGGATTTATCTATTACAGTCAAGAGAGAATCTTAAAATACAGTAATCTAGCAATCGTGATACTTTCTCCTTTAATGACCGCTGCATTCTTATTCGGAGAAAACACGTTTTTAAGCCCTTTCAAGACATTGTTTCTTTTGGTTCTCATTGTTGCTGCTTTTTCGCTTTCTTACTATACATATCGACAAAGGAATTACCTGTTCATCGTCGGCACTGTTCTGAACTTCATTATTGCAAATGCGATTGTTGTGCTATACTTCATAACTGGAAGAATAATATTCGGTTGGGAACATTTACTTATGGCTGTAGTAACCGACAGAATAGCTATTTTTGGTAGAGTCCTGATGGCGTTGAGTGCCATTTTAGCGCATCCGCACAAATAATACATACAATTTCCACGCGTCACGATGAAAAATCGAGATTATAAACGTAATTTGTGCAAATTTAGTGCGGGGGGCGGGATTTGAACCCGCGGAGGCCTACGCCAG
>JBHIEO010000069.1:0-2891 GCA_046760665.1 Bathyarchaeia archaeon | reverse complement strand
GCGTGCTGCTTTGGTTGAAGAATTTACGTCCAAGGCTCCTGCGAAATATTTTGGTTGGTTTGCCACGATTCCTATAGAACGCCCATTTAGTCTAGCAAAGCCAACTACTATGTTTGGCGCCCAAAGCGGCTGAACTTCTAAGAATTCACCTTTGTCTACCACAGCAACGATTATTTCTTTCATGTCGTAGGGTTTATCTGGGTCGTCTGGAACAATTTCTTCTAAACTCTCGTCGATGCGGTTTGGATCATCACTTGTTTCTGTAATAGGAGGATCTTCCATGTTATTTGAAGGTAAGTAGCTAAGAAGTCTCTTAATTAGCTCTATACATTCCTGTTCGTTGTCAGCCATAAAATGGCAGACTCCGCTGGTTTGCATATGGACCAAAGCGCCGCCTAATTCTTCAAAATTAACTTCTTGTCCCAAGACAGTTTTAATTACCTCTGGCCCAGTAATGAACATGTGACTTGTGGCTTTCACCATAATGATAAAATCTGTCATGGCTGGCGAGTAAACTGCTCCCCCTGCACACGGACCCATGATAGCAGAAATTTGGGGAATAACGCCGGAGGCCATTACATTTTTAAAAAATATATCGCCATAGCCAGCGAGGCTTGCAACTCCCTCTTGAATCCTTGCGCCGCCACTGTCATTTAACCCTATTACTGGCGCACCCGTTTTCATAGCTAAATCCATTAACTTGCACACTTTTTTGGCAAACATTTCTCCGAGAGAGCCGCCGAAAACTGTGAAATCTTGGGAGAAAACGTAGACGAGGCGTCCGTTGATTGTTCCATATCCTGTTACTACACCGTCTCCTAGAATTTTTCTTTCAGCCATTCCAAAATCTGTGCACCGGTGAACGACGAAGGGATCAAGTTCTACGAAGCTATTCGCGTCTAAAAGTAGGTCGATCCTTTCCCTTGCAGTTAGCTTGCCTTGTTTGTGTTGTTTTTCTATTCTTTCTTTTCCGCCTCCAACCTTTGCCTTCTCACGGAGTTCACGCATCCGTTGAATCTTTTCTTTCACTGTTGGTTCACGTATCGCCAAACTGTCCACCTGCAAACTGCTACACTATTCACTTTAGGTATATATTTACTTCACCAATCAAACATAGAAAAACATAACTTTCGGAACATGCTTGAAAATATGGCGACACTCGATGCTGCAATTCTACAACACAATGACCAGAAGAAAAGAAGTTTTCAAGCCTATCCGAGAAGGTAAAGTTCGCATGTATTCATGCGGACTAACCGTTTATGATTATGCACATATAGGCAATCTCCGAGCCTACATCTTCGTGGACCTTTTAAGACGTTGGCTAGAATATCGAGGCTTTGACGTACAACATGTGATGAACCTTACGGATGTAGACGACAAAACTATTCGAGGCATGCAGAAGGAAGGCGTATCTCTTGAGCAGTATACTCAAAAATATACTGATGCGTTCTTCGAAGACTTGCAGGCGCTGAACATCAAGAAAGCAAAAATTATTCCAAAAGCCACTGAACACATAAAAGAAATGGTTAAGCTTATCGAGATTCTGATGGAGAAAGGCTACGGCTACAAGGGCGAAGACGGCTCAATTTACTATGACATTTCCAAATTCAAGAATTACGGCAAGCTGTCTAAGATGAAAATCGAAGAACTTAAAACTGGAGCAAGAGTCAAAGTTGATGAATACGGCAAGGAGCAGGCGAGTGATTTCGCTCTTTGGAAAGCTTGGGACCCAGATGACGGTGATGTTTTTTGGGAAACAAAGCTGGGCAAAGGCAGACCGGGATGGCATATTGAATGCTCCGCTATGTCGATGAAATACCTAGGTGAAACCTTAGACATTCACACTGGTGGTGTTGACAACATCTTTCCTCACCATGAAAACGAAATTGCCCAAAGTGAAGTGGTGACTGGTAAAAAAGTTGTCAATTATTGGCTGCACAACGAACACCTGCTCATTGATGGAGAAAGAATGGGCAAATCCCTCAAAAACTTCTACACATTGCGAGATTTACTTCGAATGGGACACGACCCTATAGCTGTAAGATACTTACTGATGTCGACTCATTATCGGAAACAACTTAACTTTACTTTTGAAGGCTTAAAGGCAGCCAAAAACACCCTACAGAGACTTTATGATTTTATGGAAAGACTTGAAGAAATCAAAATTACAGAAGACGGTGAAGAAATCGGAGAACTAGTAGAAAAAGCTAGAAAAAATTTTGAAAATGGGATGGATGACGACTTGAACATAAATAAAGCTCTCGCAACAGTGTTTAATTTCGTAAAAGAAGTGAACATACTAATCGACCAAAAAAGGCTAAATCGAGCAGGAGCCAAACAAGTAAAAGGTTTGATGATGGACTTTGATAAGGTTCTAGGTATTTTAAGCGATTTTTGGAAGAGGAAAGAAGAGAAGTTGCCTAAAGAAGTCGAAAAATTGATTAGGAAGAGGGAAAAGGCGAGGAAAGCCGAGGACTGGGAAACCGCTGACGCTATTCGAGACAAGTTGCAGAGAATGGGCATAATTTTGGAGGATACACCTGAAGGCGTAAAATGGAAAAAAGAACGTGTCCATGACTAACTAACTTTTTTTAGTGTCACATCACCTGCCACTATTTTTTTCAGCGTTCCATTCTCAAGCTTAACGATAAGAGCACAATCTTCATCTACATCTAATGCCTTTCCTATGAGAACTTCGTCAAAACTGGTAACTTCCACTTGTTCACCAAGAAATGTTGCTATGCTTTTCCATTCTTGTAATAAAACACTCCAAAGTCCTCGCTGCAAACGTTTGTAGCGGTGTTCAAAGTTCTGCAAAAGTTCTCTAGTTAATGTCCCTCGTTTTATCTCGTAGCCCAATTCGTGCTTTAAAGATGTCACAACGTTCTGTA
>JBHIEO010000068.1:0-2976 GCA_046760665.1 Bathyarchaeia archaeon | reverse complement strand
ATTGCTGCTGCGACATCAGCTGATGTTTTAGTAATAAGTGGAGTGTCGAATTGGGGAAGCTACGGCATAGCCGCTTGTCTCAGCCTACTAAAAGGTTTTGAGTATAGGCACGATAAGGAAACTGAGTTGCAACTATTGGAAAAGGCTGTTAGGACTGGAGCAATAGACAGTATAACACTAGAAAATAAGCCATTTGTGGACGGTTTGTCACCATCCATCAACGGCATCGTAGTAAATCTCATATGGACGATTGTAAACGCGTAATTTGACTTGAATAACTTATTACTTCTTGTTTAAATGGTTGAAATGTTCTCGAAACATAAAATTGTTCGGCAATTTTTGGAACGTTCTTATTTCTAGTATCTCGGAAGCTTGAGGCTTCATTTGTCCAGATATAATTTCTCCATTGAAAACGACCAGTCACCACTCTAATTCTTCGCCGCTTGAGTTTTTCTCGACATTTCTGAAGACAACATGCAGTCCAGTAACCGCTATGTTAAGTCCAGTTTCTTCTTTCACTTCTCTTATGGCGCAATGCTCGAAAGACTCGTTCCTTCTCACGTTTCCGCCCGGAAACGTCCACAGTATACGGTCTTCTCTTATGCTGTATTGCTTAACAAGAACAAACTTGCCTTCGTTTGTCTTCAGGATTACAAGTGCGCCGCCGTCAAATCTCTGCACATCTTTCTTTAATTTGATTAAACTTGAGGTCTGAGATGCTCCTCTGGATTCGAATTATTTTACATGATCCAAATTTCTTCAATAGGTTATGAATGGAAGATGGAAGAGTATTGTTCATTAGTGGTTGTTTCCTTCTATGCCTTGCTCTGCATAAAATTTTCGCGTTTCCGTTTATTTATCTTGACTTCATAAATCAAATAAGCCCAGCTTTTTAACCGAATTTAGATGCTTCATGAGAAGAATTATTCGTAGGAAAAAGTCTGGTTACGCTTTAGGCTTCGCACTCTGTTTTATCGGATTGATTGTGCTGTTTGCAGTATTATGGAAGGCGTGGCCCAACGTGTCTGCTTCAGATGATGTGTTTTCAGCTTTAAGCTCATATCTCTGGGCGAAACAGTTTGACTTTGGCTTCGGTGTTAGGTTGAAATTGATGCACCTGTCCATCTTGAGCTTAGCCGTACTGGCTTTAGGAATTTTTGTTCTAGCGTTCAGCCGACAAGTCTTCTCTGTTTATGCGGGGGAAAACGTTTTGTTGCAATGCCCCTTCTGCAAAAACCGTTGGAAGGCCGGCCGAGCAAGCGGATGGGCTGAATGCCCCCACTGCCGTCAATTCGTCCAACCCACAGTAGTGAAGATTGGAAAATATACAGAATAAGTGCGCGCACCTCGAAGCAATAGGAAGGGCAAAGGCTTCTACATCTTAAGTTCTTTATTTTATAAGGAAGTCTTTGACCATGTCTAGCCACATGACCAAGCCTTTCCATTCGCCAAAGGCTGCGTACCATTCTTCTATTTGCTGGTCTGTTGCTGGTTTGCCTTGGTTGTAGATTTTGGCGAATTGTCTCCTTAGCCATGTGTCAAGCGCGAGAAAGTCGTATTTTCCTAGCAGCTTTAGAATGTTGTCTGCGGCGTAGTCGCCTATGCCCTTTATCCTTTTAATTTCCTTTTTCAGCGTTAACGTGTCCAGCTTGCTTGTTCTCCACTTTTCTACGTTCAATGTGCCACTTGCCACTTTTTGAGCAAGCTCGGCTAGGTATTCTGCTCTGTATCCTGCGCGTATCTCTTTTCTCATGAAACTTGCTGTTGCGGATGCCATTTTGTCTGGTGTTGGGAAAGTGTAAAACTCTGCGGTGTAGGGTTCTCCAAGTTTTGTGCAGAGTCGGGCGACCATGCCTCTTGTTTGTCTGGTGCCGCAGTTGGTTGAGCAGATTGTTTTAACTATGTCTTCGAAAACAGTTGGGCTTCGTAGGGTTCGTCCAGCGCCTATTTTTTGTACCCAATTGTACTCTGGATAATCTTCTAGCAAGTTGTATAATGGCGATATATCTTCGTCTAGCCTTAAACATGTTGCTAACACATCTTTCAGCTCTTCCAGATCATTTTCGCTTAGTTTTTCATGGCTTTCAACGTTAACTGAAACCGTTCCTCGCCGCTTTTGTTGCGTAATTGCTCTCACTATTTTTCCGCTTGTCAACTTTTGAATTCTCGTCAGCGTCTTTTCGTTTTCGTTGAAATGGAATGGATGCAGCGCACACCAGTAAGTGCACCAAACAGTGGACCAAAACCCGAAATCATCTGGAGTTTTTAGCACAATCGAAGTTGCAAACATAATTACCGAGTCCCTTTTCATGCTAGAGGTTAGACATTGAATTTGATATTTGATTTGACCTTTATTAAACGAAGGGTTTAGCTTTGGAAGGCAAGAAACTTACTGAAAGCATCTTTTTCGGTCAGAATTGGTTGTTTTAGGATGTAATTTTCAAGAAGTTCTTTGCCAATTCTTCAAGTATTTCGTGATGTCTTTTTTCATCGTCAGCGATGTGTTGAAGGAGCAACTTTGCAGCTTTATGCTGCTTGCTGCTTGCAGCTTTAGCACATTGCTAGTTCTTTTATAAGCTTGTCGGTTCTCACTTCCATATTAAGAAAGTAGGAGTGAAACTCTTATCCATGAACGCTGGTGCGCACACGGTTATTTTTCTGACATCTAAGTTAGGAAAAATTTTATTGCGGCACAATAAAGTTTACCAGCCATAGATGCGTGATATAAAGGGTTGAGTGGTTTTATGTCCGTTAAAGCAGGTGTCCATGAAAAGGGAACCTTGTCCATTTCTAGCTTACTGGAAAACACGAGAAAAAATCCAGATTTTCATAAGGTTGGCGCCATAGCCATGTTTATCGGCGTGGTTCGTGGCGAAACTAAAAAAGGCGAAACCGTGAAAGGACTTGAGCTTGAAGCTTACAAGGAGAAAGCAGACGAAGTGTTAGAAAACATTTGCAGGGAACTGCAAGCCAAAG
>JBHIEO010000067.1:0-3156 GCA_046760665.1 Bathyarchaeia archaeon | reverse complement strand
TGTCCAAAACCTAGCTCGGAGCAGCTGAGAAACAGTCGCATAAAATAGCAAAGCATAGGGGGATTTATTTATAAGTTGCTTGATAATGGGCGATTAATTTCCATGAAAGCATATTTTACGAGAAATGTTCTTTAAATTCCCTTAAAATTTTGGGCAGCAACTCTTAAGAAAGCTTCCTTCTCAGAAACACTTAGATTCTCTCTCCGTGTGATGGTGAAAAAACGATATCTCTCTAGGGGTCCCCCTATTTTTTGAAGGTACGATGAAAAAGAGGTTGAAGAAGCGTTTAAGAAACATTAATCGCTTGATACCTTTTACCACGACCATATATAGTTGTGGTGAAGATTTCGGTTGCAATCAGCTTTTTCATTCCAAATGCTTGAAAATATAAGTTCTCATGGTCAGAATTCTTACCGTTAGGTACAACTGTAGTAACTGGGGAAATTTTTTCCTCAAGGCCTCTAAGGACCGCGCTGGCTGAAAAATGGACCAATTTCAGACCTTGCGCAATCATCAGCAGCTGAAGGTTTTATTCCTAAATGCATACGCTATTCGCTTCCTTCAACAAACATGTCGGACACTAGAAGCAACGCAAAGCCAAGTAAGATAAAGCAAAAACCAACGAGTAACATAACTTCACCCGTTACACACTTCTTAGATTTAAAAGTTATGGATGTGTAGGCTCTGGTCTTCCCCATTTTTGTGGCATTCTTCTTAGCTTATCTAAACTCTACTAAAATGAATAGTGAGAACAGAATTACTGAATTATTTGATGGCCATAAATAGAGGAGAAATACGCGCGCAATAAACAATATTAAAAAACTTTAAGATGTTTCTTCCAAGATATTATGTCGAGGTTATATGAAATGTCTAATATTATAAGACCGTGTTATTTTGACAACAGCAAGGAGTGTCCAGTTCGCAAAGTAGCAGATGTGCATAGAGTAACACTTTTGGAAAAAGGTTGTACAATATGCCCAATGCGTCTAAAAATGGTAGCACCTGATGCGTCATCACAATAGTGGATATCAGCAGAATCCTATATCTCCGCAAGCACTGAGAAAGGCATTTGGAAGCATTGTGATAAACAAGGGAGCATTTGATACAATAGTGGCCTTCTGGTTAGGACATGAGATTGGAGATATGGCTAAAGCCTATAAACAGCTAGGATTTGAAGAGGTTAAACAAGACTAGATAGAGGTTCTACCTACAGAACTTTTCTCCTTAAATTATTAATGCACATTGAAATGAAATGATATTGAACAGAAAAAGAGATAAATTGGTGAAAACAAATGAACCGAAGGTCTATGTCAGTTGTTTTGGCTTACATTGTCTTAAGTTCTGCCTTAGGGCTAAGTGGTTATTTATACTTTGACTTAGATAAGAAGCACACCGCGTTGCAATTAGACCATAATTCCTTGGTGAATAAGTGTAACCTTTTGCAATCTAATTACAATAGACTCGAATTGGACTACCAGACCTTGAATAATACTAATCGTATTCTTGTTAACGATTACTCCCGTTTGAATCAGACACATCAGATTCTCATCTTTGAATACAACGAACTAAACGCATCCTACCGAGTCTTTATGCTCAATTATACAGAGCTAAAACAAGACTATGATGAGCTATCTGTTAACTACACTATGTTAGAGCAGAATTACACTGATTTATCTAATGAATATGTAGTTCTGCAAGGTCAATATACAGGTTTATTCAATGATTACAATGCGTTACTAGAAGCCTTCAACGAACCACTATCTTATGAGGAAATTCCCTCAACTTACGAATTAGAACAATGGTTGGCTATCGATGAAACCGACAAAATACAATATGATGAACCAGATTTTGTGTGTGGAGACTTTTCTGTCATGCTTTCTCTTCATGCAAAAATGAAACATTGGGACATAGGTGTAGTAGGAGTCTTTGGATACAACGAGACCTATGAATCATTTGCACACGCATTTAACGCCATGATCAGCACTGAGGGATTAGTCTATGTTGAACCCCAGACAGATGAAGTGTGGTGGTATACAAACCACGAAGAAATAACTGAGGGAAAATGGTTGGAGTTCCCAGACTCGGGATACATCTATGTAGAAGACTATATAGTAATTTTATGGTATGACTAATCTGCTGGATTAATCACTTTCATTAGAATATGAATGTCAAACAAGATAGTGCGTATCGTTCAGCGTACCCATCATCATAAAGCACAAACACAATAAAGCCTACAGCGTTTTCAGTAATATTAGAGTTAGCATCTTCAAGAATTTGTTTCAGACTTGGATAAAACTCGGTCCATAAGGCGATTGATTGAAAGAACATCGGCGATTCTTCTTTTTTGTTATCTCGGTTACGAAAAACCGCAAAAATTTTGTGATGGGAGTATAACCAAGGGGAAGACCTGCGTACCTGAAGAAACTTTGAACCATTCCAAACATAGTTTTTATACTTTCACAAGTATACCACCTGTTCACATGGACTACCTATCCAAGCTCTCAGAAACCTTGCATATTTCCTTTTGAAGTCTCTGTCCTTGCTGCCCCGCGTTCTCTCTTCCAACACATCTCTTGCTACCACGCCAATGAAATATTCAGAAAGTTCCAAATGAAAAATTTAAGTATGGCAGTGTTTTCATAAGAATTCGGCGCTCTAGTCCAACGATGCCGAGCCCTGGTAGTATAGTCCGGTCTAGTATAGGCGGCTGTCGCCCGCCCGACCCGGGTTCAAATCCCGGCCAGGGCGTTTCCTTTTCACAAGATAGTTATTATCTCAGCCTTTTTTAGCAAAACCCAGAACTTCCGTACAAGACTTAAGGGCCTTGTCTTGGTTGTCGACAAATACACTTAATCTTCATAGTTATCTCTTAGTTGGTTTAATGGTCTCAATATTCTTTAGAACTAGCGAGAATATTCAAAGTTTCGTCTCCATGTTTTCACGGATAGTGGTGCCTATCTTTTGAGTGACCAATTAGCTAGCTGACTGTTGTTGATAATCGGCGGTATCGTGTTGACGGTTATCGACGGGTTATTGGCGG
This sequence comes from Bathyarchaeia archaeon, assembly GCA_046760665.1. Lineage (GTDB taxonomy): Archaea > Thermoproteota > Bathyarchaeia > Bathyarchaeales > SOJC01 > JBHIEO01. Next base: position 116 of record JBHIEO010000067.1, on the reverse strand, counting down.
GTGATAGAAGTTTATCAGCGGGCAAGCTTCATTGAAAACGTTAAGGCTTCTAAGAAGAATCTTGCGTATGAATTTTGTATTCGTAAACCTATTAGGCAAGGGAGCATTACAAAATT
>JBHIEO010000066.1:0-3169 GCA_046760665.1 Bathyarchaeia archaeon | reverse complement strand
ATATGGTTCATGGCAATTGGCTTCTGAATATAGTTGCTCATTTGAAGGGAGAAGTAGGAGCTGTTTTGATAAGAGCCGTAGAGCCTATTCAAGGAATCGATGTTATGGTAAAGAACAGGAACGTGGAGAAAATTCGTAGTTTAACTAATGGTCCAGGAAAATTAACAGAGGCGCTAGTCATAACAAAGGAGTTGAATGGAGTTGATGTAACTAATAGAAAGAGTGAGTTGAAAATAGTGGAGGGAGAAGGGAGAGAATTTGAGATTGCTTCGTCTCATAGAATTGGGGTGAGGACGGATTTACCTCAAGGGCTAAGGTTTTTTATTAAGGGGAATAAATTTGTTTCAAAAGCGTATAAAAGTAAATGGTTATAAAATGCTTTTTTGGATATCATGGCTTAAGAACACAGTGTTTAGTGGTGTGTTTCTAAAGGTTGAGAGAGTGTTGTGTGGGGGTTTATGGATTAGAATCGGTAACTTTTGAGTGCCTTTTTTTGCTTTTGGCAGTTTGTGTGCGCAAGGCTTGATAGCCCCTATATTTGTCCTCAGATAGAATTTTTGACCAGTTTCTTGTTGTTGTCTTTGAAAGTGTGTGAAAAGGAATGTTTGATCTTGATGAAGAGATATAATTAGCTGATATTGTTCTTGGGGGTAGTCTATTCTGGCTGTGCGATTTAGCTTATCTTGATGTGGTGTTTGTATATGGGGTGGCAGCGATTTGGGCAGTGGTGTGGAAGGCATGTAATCGTTAGAGTTACTGCGTTTCAATTAGTGTCTACATCTTGATTGGTTTTTATTGTCGTTAGGAGCTCGTTGAAGTCCTTGTTTTTCTTTATGTTTTGGATGTTGTTGTCTTCAGTTATTAACTGACATCACATCGGTTCATGGCTGATGATAGAAAGATGCGGTCTATGAAGTCGCCCTCTATACTTCTGAGTTTGAAATTCGTGTATTGAAGTGTGCTATTATGCATTGGAATTGCAGCTATTGTCTCATCGGAGACGATAGCTCTTATGCCTCTAGTTACTCTTTCGACATCGAGTTGTCCTGTCGCAATGCGTTTGGCGCCTTTGGCTGAGCTCGCATATACTTATGTCGCTTATAGAGATTTAGTGTCCGCTCTTTATCAGTTTAATCGGTGCGTCTTTTGGGAGACCTTTGACAGAGATGCCTATTGCTGGCAGAAGGTATGGGTATCTAGTAACAGTCTCAAAATTCGGACTTCAGATAGTTTCTTTCTGAGTTTTTGGAATTCTTCAAGGGTTATTTCTACGGAGGGGTTTCTTTTAATACTTCTTCGAGGCTTGGAACAGGCTCAACCACGAGTCTTCCGCTCTCGATTTTATACATGATTTTGTGAGCGCGAAGGCATAGTTTTTCTCTAATCTCTTTGGGAGGAAATAGCTCTCCTTTCGAGCCAACTCGACTTTTTTGCATTTATCGGGTTCACCGAATAAAATACGTGATTTCGATTCTAAAATTATGGGTGTTGTACGCGTAGGGTTGTTTACCACGAGTATGTCCTTTTAACAGATTGGTAGACTTCTTCAAAAATCATATTCCTAGTTCATAACGTTTTAATCTGGTTAAGTGATAATCACATTTAACTTAAAGGCAAAAGATGAGCAAGCAATGAGCGTTATTCCCATTTATAGACCATATGTTTTCCTCAGATGCAGAAAATGTGGAACAAAAACAGACCACGTTTTGATCGAGGTTAATTGTAATTCGGAGAAGAGGGAAATAGAGGAGATCTATGAATGCCAAGGATGTGGAGAAATAAAAAGAATTTACGAGTTCACCACCTCACTCGCTCACAGTCCAATGCAACCAAAAATATCACAAAAAGAGAAAGAGGAACAAAAAGACAGCAAGGAAGTTACGACAAGCAAGGCTCCCGCTACTCAACAACCTAAAGAACCTATAGAACAGTCAAAAAAACAAAATACAAAAAAGAAACACAGATTTTTCTGAGCAGCAGTCTAGACCTAGGCAAGGTTTCGAAAATGATTGAATTGCTTCTTTCGATTTTTATACTGATCGCATGCGTTTCAATAGCTTACTTATGGATAACTATAGACAATGTTGTTCACCACGTGCTTTACCAGTTTGGTCTTCAGTTTAGTTACGAATGGGCCAATTCCTATTGGATGTTTTTAAGAACAAGTCTGGCCCTGCTAGGGCTAATAGCAATTGCTGCCTCAATAAATATATTCTATTTCTTTTGGAGAAAACTAAAAAAGCCAGCCTTGGTGGTAAAAATAGCCAAAAAAGCAACGAATGCAGAAGCAGCTCTGCCAATCTTACCAGCACGTTCAATGTTTCAGTGCACCTCTTGTGGACGTAGTATCACATATCCTGTGAAGACTAACGTTTGTCCTTTTTGCGATGCAACAGTAGTTCCAGTGAGTTACGTTTATAGCCAAGAAAAAGCGCGTGCATAACATGTCAGAACAGTCACATAATCTTCTGTTTCAGCTAGGATATCGCACGTGCGCATTGACCAATCATCGTTAGATAAATTCCATGTACATATTCAACGTTCAGTTTTTCGCTGCAAGGCTCAATTGATTGCGATCTAGCTAAAAGGTTATTTGCTCCATTTCTCACGGATTGCTTGTTATGTGTAGGCGGCCCTCCTTTAATATGTAGTTTTGGTTGGTCGGTAGTTTTTCGTACAAGTCTGTTGTGGTTAGCAGAATGGTTGTGTCTCTTTCTTTGTTGATTTCTTGGAGTAGTTCCATGAGTAGGGTTGAGTTTTCGTCGTCAAGGCTGGATGTTGGTTCGTCGGCTAGGATGATTTCTGGGTTGTTGGTTAGCGCTCTTATGGCGGCTATGCGTTGTCTTTCGCCTCCGCTTAGGGTTTCTGGAAATCTTTGGGCTAAGCCTGCCAGGTCGAAGTGTTTGAGGAGTTTGTGTGCTTTTTCTTTTCTTTTGTGTTTGTTGATTCCGGCTAGGGCTAGGGGTAGTTCTATGTTTTCTAGGATTGTGAGGGATGGGATGAGGTTGAAGAATTGGAAGATGAAGCCTATGTGGTGTAGTCTTATGTTTGATTTTTCGTTGTCGTTTAGTTTGTGAACGCTTTTTCCGAATAGCTTTACTTCTCCCTCGCTTAGGGGTTCCAGGAGTCCTATTATTTTGAGTAGGGTTGTTTTGCCGACGCCTGATTT
>JBHIEO010000065.1:0-3223 GCA_046760665.1 Bathyarchaeia archaeon | reverse complement strand
TGATGGCGCAAGATTTGGCAAAGTATATTGAAGACAAAAAAACGTCTAGGTTTTCCATGGGACTCATAACTTCTAACGTGGAGTCTCCGCTGGCTCAGATAGTTCGCGAACACGGGTATGTAGTTGAGCTGAAGGGACGAGGAAGGTCGAAGCCTTCCCTTGAATACAGCGAGATAGGCATCATGGGTGACATGTTCGAGCTTGGAAGTTTGCTCCTTCTGTGTATGATGACTGAAGCGATCTTTCGGAACCTTCGGGTGGACGGAGTGTTTCGTCTCTGCGAGGAAGAATTCGCCAAGCTAGGGTCTATGATTGACTTGAATGTAGAGTCGGAAACCTACACGCATCTTGTTGATACATTGGAAAGGCGGATCAACGTGTTCCTAGGCGGGAAGGGCACAGCAAACGAAATCGCTAAAATGACTGCGATAAGACTTTTTCACATTAAAGGTTTCTTGGGAGACAACGTGTACATAGCTAGAGGCGTGAACACTCCACATCCGAGGGCTGGGGATCTCGAGATATTAGTGTCGTTTTCCGGAGAAACTAAGCCTGTCATTGGCTGGTGTAACATCTTCAAAAAACTGAATGGAATTGTTCTGGCAATCACGGGAACGAAGAAGTCAACTTTAGCCAAAAAGTCAGATTTCCAAATAACCCTAGAAGAGACAGTCAAGCTGGGTCAACCTAGAAGGTTTTATATGAGAGCAGCATACGTTTTGAGTCCTTTGCCAGTTAAACTGGCTGAAAGATTGAGTGAAAGAGGGCTGAAACTGCCAGAATACATAATCAACTGGTATCACTCAGTAACACAGTAGAAATTGTTGAAAAGCCAAAGATTTCTTTATCTTGCCTTTCGTCCACATGCGCGTGTTCCTCCCTCCCTCTAAACGCTTTTATTCAATTTTTGAATTCGTGTTATCATCTTATAGAACATTTCTCCTTAAATCTTTGATGCAACTTGAAATGAAGTAATGGGTAGAAAAAACAGAGAACATGGTGGCAATATGGGTTGATTGGAAAGATTTTTTTGTCTTTAAAAGAGGGAGAGTATGTAGTTCATTTTTGAGGATTTGAAGACGGAGTCCTTGCATTGACTAATCAGAGATTGGTGCATCTCAAAGGAGATAGAACCTTCCGAACAAGATGTTATGAGCTAAAGAAAGATATTCCATTGGAATCAATCAGGGGAATGGGCGTAAAGGAGGTTTTCTCACACCAAACATGAACATCTACACCAATGAACATAACACACCTTTAACGACATCCTAACGTTTGAAAAACCCAAAAACAAATTCATTTCTGAACATTTTAAAGAAAAGATATTCGATCAGATGAGGGAAAGGAGACAAGATCTGGAAAGAACGAAAGAAAATGCATTTGGCAATAGACTTTCTTTCTTTAAGACTTTCCTTGAAAAAGGAGGAATAGCATTAACAACATTAAAATATCCACATTGTATTGCGCCAATTAAAACGTCTTAGGATGGGACTGAAATAGTATGCGAACATTGTGGAAGCACGGTTTATGCACAAAATATTTTTGAAAAGGTCAAAAAGTTGATAGAAAGATCTTTTTTATTGAATAAGGGCGTCAAAAAAACTAACAGTAGTTCCTTCCTTCAACGTGTAGATGGCTTTGTTCACGCATAAACCATTCTTAAAATCTAAGCCAGATCTGACCGCTTTTATAAGCATCTCGAAAAGTTGGAAGGTTAGAGTTAAAGGCTAAAATGGAAACTATATGAAGAATAGAATATCTAGGCTAACCGAAGCAAACAGTGGGTATAAATTATGCTTGGGTCTAACGTACCTGCCCATCCTGCGCGGGGCGGACTAGCAACACTATTCCGATATGCAGAGGAGTGGCGCTGTGAATGTGCACAAACTTATATCACGTTGTCACGCAGATGGGATGTATCGGATCTGACACCTGGAGAGCTTTTTAATTTCAAAGCAGCATGGCGAGAAAGCAAGGTTAAGCAAGTGATCGTACATGCTCCGCTCTTGGTAAATTTAGCCTCACCACTTGACGATATCTGGCAGAAATCAAAAGATAGACTATCCACTGAACTGTCTCGAGCTAACAAATTGGGAATCCAGTTTTTAGTGTTGCATCCCGGATACTATCGCAATTTAGACAAGAAGAGAGGGGTCAAGCGGATAATCGAGGCTTTAGACAATGTTTTGGACAACGTTAATGATTCGACTGTTATGATTCTTTTAGAAACTACAGCTGGCCAGGGAACTGCTGTGGGATCTCGTTTCGAAGAAATAGCTTACATTTTGGAAAAAACCCGAAAAGAGCACTTTCTGGGTGTTTGTCTTGACACATGCCATGTTTTTGCTGCTGGATATGACATTCGTGGCTATCTCGGATATGAAAAAGTTTTGAAAAAATTCGACATTGTAGTGGGATTGGATAAACTTAAAGTAATTCATCTAAACGATTCTAAAACACGACTGGGGTCTAAAGTTGACCGTCACGCATCCATCGGTGAAGGAAAAATGGGATTGCAAATTTTTCATGCTTTCGTTAAAGATCCAAGATTCCGCGATACCCCAAAAGTGCTAGAGATTCCAGAAAGGAAGGGAAAAAAGGTTCAACAACAACTGGAGCTTCTTCGAAGATTACAAGCGACTTCTAATCTTCTTTCCGAGCCAGAAGGTATTAGAGCACAACAAACATTAGATGAGGTACTTTAAACGCGTGTGAATGGGAATTTTTTTAAATTGTTGAACTGAAACTTGATGCAATGGTGGCGAAGGGCTCTTATGGTTGAATCTTGCGATGTTGGCAGTTTGCCGTTTGCTGGTGATGTTAACAGGTTTTTGGAAGGCGCAAACTGTTATGGGTCTTCAACTGGAGATTTGAGTTCTCAGTACTTTGAGGAAAAAATTGTTGAATGCTTGCAGCATAAAATGGAAGCTGGCATTTTGGTTCCTAATTATCCTCAGTTTCGTGATATGAGCAACATGTTTTTGTCAATGACTGATGGAGTGGAGAAAGTTAAGGGGGGCTATATGGAAATCGGTCTTCTGTCTTTACGTAATGGAAAGGGTATTTTGCCCGAAGTGGAAGCTATCATGAAACATTCTCGGGAATTTTATGAAACACTTGGTAGTTCTTTCAAGGTTAGGATTTGCATTACTGGTCCCTACACTTTGGCTTCGCAATTTCTTTACAAAGACAAAAGAATCTTCAGCAGGCTTGGCGACGTACT
>JBHIEO010000064.1:0-3605 GCA_046760665.1 Bathyarchaeia archaeon | reverse complement strand
ACCATTAACGCCGAAAGAGCTGAGGAAAAGTGTATAGCGAAAAGGTTATGGAGCACTTCAGAAACCCTCGAAACGTAGGAGAAATTCCAAACGCTGATGGTGTAGGCACCGTAGGAAATCCTGTATGCGGCGACATGATGACCATATACATCAAAGTCAAAGACAACCACATTGCGGATATTAAGTTCAAAACTTTCGGCTGCGGCGCAGCAGTTGCCACAAGTAGCATGATAACCGAGCTAGCTAAAGGTAAGAGCTTGGACGAGGCGATGAAAATTACTCGAAGTGATGTGGCAGACAGCCTAGGCGGTCTTCCACCTATAAAGATGCACTGTTCAAACCTAGCAGCAGACGCGCTGCATGAAGCCATAAAAGACTATCAAAAAAAACAGGAGGCAAACAAAAAGTGACTAAATTTGTACAATGCGTGCAGTGCAATATGGAAATAGCAGATAATAGATGTCAGTTTGCAGTTTACACACGCGTCATTGACGGTAAAGAATATGTGTTCTGCTGCGAAAAATGCGCCGAACAATATGAAAAAAAGAAGAAAGAGTAGCAGCCTTTGCTAGGATTTTTTAGGTAGAAGGTTTTTGAAGGCTTCTTCGTGCTCTATTTCTTCGGTCAAAATATGTTCCAGCAGATGGAAAGTTCTGATATCTTTTTCGTAGCAAGGAGCTATTTTCTTAATTAACTTGTTATAAACGTCGATTGCGCATCCTTCAGCCTCTATGACAGCTTTAAGCACGCCCTCTAGGTCTCTTTCGTTTTTTGGAAACACGACCTTTTTGCAGTTGGCTATTTTTTGGAGATCTTCAAAGTCTCTTTCAGGTTCTCCACCTAATTCAAAGATTCTCTCAGCCAACTCACTCATATGTTCAAGTTCGTCCTTTGCTATGTCATCTAGTTTGCCAGTCACGTTAGGATAGTTAAGTCCCTCCACAAAATCCGCGGCCCAAGTATAATAGAAATACGCTATCCATTCATCTGCATATGCAGAATTCAAATCTTTCAATAGTTGGCGGACATTAACACTCACTATTGCTCTACCTTTATTTCCCATAATATAGCACCGCCATCATAATTCTAGGAGTTAGAATAAAAAATTTCTCAAAGATTTAGAATAGTTGTTTTCTAGCTTTAATCAATACGATTTTTTCAAAATCTAATTTTTCCTCGTCGACTATCGTTGCACACAGCTTGCGTTGCGAAAATCGCCCTAGTGTTTTTTCCACGTTCGAAAGGCTTGACTGTACTAACAAAATGCGTCCATTCATCATTATATATTTTGAAACTTCGTCGATAAATCTGTCAATAACAGCCCGCCCTGTCTTTCCACCTGCCCAAGCTTTCTCAATCCAACTTTTTCCTTCCCCCCGCTCAATAGGCAGATAAGGCGCATTGAAAAGGATTAAGTCGAATTTTTCGTCATCTTCAAAAGTGTCGAAAAGATCTCCTAAACGTACTTCAACCTTTGCTGTAACACCGTTGAGTTCAGCGTTTTTCTTGGCACAAGCCACAGCATAGGGGTTGACATCTACCGCAACTACTTTACTTGTCTTTTCGGTAACTAACACAGCTAAAACGCCACAACCAGTACCCATATCCAAGACCCTTTCACCCTTATTTACTGATAGATTGCGGGCTAGAAGGAATGTGTCTTCAGCAGGTATGTACACTTCTTCAAAGATAACAAAAAAGTATTTGCCGAAAAAGACTTTTTTATGCCGCGAGTTCATTTGCCAACATCCCGAAGTCTTCAGGCGCCAGCTCCCGAACACGTTTGTTACGGAAAGGGAGAAGATCAGCTTTCTTCACAGCCACGGCACCCCTTAATCCATACTTGTGAAGGAGAGGTAGAACGGCATTCCGAACTTTTCGGTTGCGTTGCGTAAACAGAGTTCTCACGACTTCATCAAAAACCTTCTCGTCTTTTACTTTGAAAGGAGGCACCCTTTTTGGTTTCAACCGAACTATAATAGCATCCACGTCAGGATGGGGATAAAACGCCTCTTTAGGAACATGACCTAATAGTTCTACTTCAGCATAGTAAGACGTGGAAATCGTTAAGCGACTGTAATCCTTACTGCCTATCGATGCTGCAAGGCGAGTAGCAAATTCTTTTTGGAAAGTTAAAACAGCGCATTCAAAGTTTTTGTTTAAAAGCCAAAAAAGCAATGGCGAAGAGATTGAAAAAGGCGGATTGGAAACTACCTTGTTGAAGGCGGGTATGGCAACTTTGAGAATGTCGCCTTCTATTAACTCCACGTTACCGAAATCCTCGAGTTCATCCTGCAAAACTTTCATCAATCGTGCATCTGCTTCAACTGCAATAACTCTCCCTGCCTTCTGGGCAAGAAAACGTGTAAGAAAGCCAAAACCCGCTCCAAGCTCTAGAACAACATCCGACCGCCTTATAGCCGCATACCATACCATAAGCTGCAAAAATTGTTCTTTAACCATAAAATTTTGGCTTAAACGTTTCTTTGGAAAAATTCTGTAGGTACGCATAAGATATTTTACTTTCCGGTAAAGATTCATGGTGTTTCACTAAGGTGTCCGCGTAAACAGTCGGTACTTGCTTTCTCCCGACAGTTCTTCAACAACACGTTTGGTTATCAGCTTGGCAGGATCAGGTATGTTGGTGCGTCTCTGCAAGTCTTCAAAACTTTCAAAGGACTTTCGTTCACGTTCGTTGATAATTTGCCACATGTACTTCTTGCCAATACCAGGAATGAGTTCCATAGCATGCATGCGTGGAGTTATGGCTTGAGCGGTATTGAAGAAGTTGACGAACCAGATTTCCCGTCTTAAAACAATTTTTTCAATTACGTTTGGCAGTTCCATCTTAGCATTCGCAGTTAACTCGTCGAAGCCAACTCGGCCAATTATATATGTGATTTCCTCTCTTTTTTCTTTCCCAACATAAACTCGGTCATGAGGTTTGAGAACTAGACCCTCTTTCACTATGGCTTCTAAAAGGGTGAAGAATTCTTCACCTACCACTTGGACAACTGCTCCCGCTCGGTAACTGGCTCGTGTGCCTGCTCGGCCATGGGGTAGAAAATCTAATACGTAAGCGTGTTCTTCGTATCTTTTCTCCATGCCCTCTTCTCTCGCCCCTTTAAACCGAAACAATATGCCACTATACTATGAAAGCCATTATTCCTTTTTTCGATGCTGATTTAAGAACAATAGGATTTCTTCCAATTTCTGTGTTTCTACAATCTTACGACCGCCCGCTAAAAAAACGCGAATTTCTTCGATGCTTTCGGGCATGCAGTTAACTATTTGCACTGCTTCTTCCTCTTCAAGCTCGAACTTTTTTACTAACCCCTTCACAACTTCTTTAGCAAATTTTGCTTCTACTTTAGAGAACTTAGCTGTATAATCGAGGGCGCGTCGTTGGAACTGATCTAGATTCTCTTCTCCAATATTTTCCAATAACTGCTTAACTTCGGGAACCGTTAACATTTTTTCCTTCAACGCTTTTCTAGGCATTTTCAAGTCTCCTTTGCTTAGGCAACGAAGGGTTCAAGATGTTCAGGCCTGACTATTATTTCTTTGACGGTTTTGCCTTGGGTGACATTCACCACGTAGGCTTG
>JBHIEO010000063.1:0-3692 GCA_046760665.1 Bathyarchaeia archaeon | reverse complement strand
CTTGGAAGGAGATGGGCGTCTATTTGGCAGTGGAATCCACTGGAAGGTTCAGAAAAAGGGAAGCTGCTGCAAAACATCTAGAGGCTGGAGCTAAAAAAGTGCTGGTTTCCGCACCGATGAGTCCAGCTCCTAGTGCGGATCTAACCGTAGTTTATGGTGTAAACGACGACAAGTATGATCCAGAAAAACATCACATAATTTCCCTCGCCTCCTGCACAACAAACTGTGTGTCGCCTGTGGCTAAGGTGCTGAACGACAGATTCGGCATTAAGGCAGGGCTCATGACTACTGTCCACTCTGTCACTAATGATCAAAGGCTTCTCGATATGCAGCATAGAGACCTGCGTCGAGCCAGATCAGCAGCTTTCAACATGATACCGACAACCACTGGTGCAGCGGTTGCAGCTACTCTGACTCTGCCGGAACTCGAGGGAAGAATGAATGGACTAGCCTTGCGCGTTCCCACCCCAGACGTATCCATAGTTGACTTCGTGGCTGTCTTGGAAAAGGAAGTTACCAAAGAGGAAGTCAATGCAGCCTTTAAGCAAGCTGCGGAAAATGAGCTGAAGGGAATCTTGGATTACAGTGAAGCGCCCTTGGTGTCATCGGATTTGATTCATAATCCTTACTCTGCCATCGTGGATGGCCTTTCCACAATGGTCATTGGAAACTTGGTTAAAGTGCTGGCATGGTACGACAACGAGTGGGGCTACTCGGTTAAAATGGTGCGGATGATAGAGAAAATCTGTAGAATGGCCACCTAGTAACCCAGCAAGCTTCAAGTATCTTTCCGAACCCTATGTGTATGCTCTTTGCGATAAAGGAGACAGGAGAATGTCAAAAATACTGACTATGAAAGACTGCGCTTTCAAAGGCAAGACAGTTTTGGTCAGGGTAGACTTTAACTCTCCAGTTGACCCGCAAACCAAAAAGGTTTTAGACGACACGAGAATTCGAGCTCACGCAGAAACAACAATTAGCGAACTTGTGGAAAAAGGCGCGAAAGTCGTGATTCTGGCTCATCAGGGCAGACCCGGCGAACCCGACTTTATCCCAATGCAGCAACATGCAGAGATTTTAGGCAAAATTCTCGGCAAACCTGTAAAATACGTGAATGACGTGTTCGGGGAAAAGGCGCAGCAAGCCATACGAGAACTTAAAGAAGGCGAAGTTCTGGTTTTGGACAATGTTCGAACCTTTGCTGGCGAGAGAAAGAAGGGGGCTCCTGAAGACCATGCGAAAACAGAGTTTGTGCAGAAGCTTGCTCCTTTGGCTGACATCTTTGTGAATGATGCTTTCGCGGCTGCTCATCGGGCGCATGTTTCAATTGTTGGCTTCACGGCTGTTTTGCCCAGTGCCGCGGGACGCATAATGGAACGAGAACTCAAAGCCCTAGGAAAAGTCTTGCATGCGCCTGAGAAGCCGTGTGTTTATATTTTGGGTGGAGCCAAAGCAGATGATGCACTTAGAATTTCGCAATACGTTTTAGAAAATAACATTGCTGACCACATATTAACCGGAGGCATTGCAGGCCACTTGTTCCTTGTTGCTAAGGGTGTTGACCTTGGAAAGCCTAACATGGAGCTTTTGGAAAAGAAGGAATTGATGGGTTTGGTGTCGGGTATACGGGACTTGATGAATGAGTTTCCAGGGAAGATTGAGGTGCCTGTTGACCTTGCTGTGGAAGTTGAAAGCAAAAGGAAAGAGATAACGGTTGAGGAGCTTCCAACAAATTATCCCATTTACGATATAGGAACCAAAACGATTCAAAGATATGCGAATATAATAAGCAATGCCAAATCCATTGTGATCAGCGGACCTTTAGGTGTGTATGAAAACAAAGAGTTCCTTGCGGGCACTAAAGGAGTTTTCGAAGCAATCGCTGCTTCTAAAGCGTTCTCATTAGTTGGCGGAGGACACACCGTAGCCGCTGTTGAAGCACTAAGGCTAGCAGACAAAATGGGCTACATCAGCACGGCTGGAGGCGCCCTAATCGAGTTCCTAATGGGCGAAGAACTGCCAGGCGTAGCTGCGCTGGAAAAAGCAGCGGCTAGAACCTAACAACTTTTCCATCTTCATTTTTCAAGTTTAGTTTTGCTTTAATCCTTTGATTAACGTGTAGAATAGGGTCATTTGGTTTTTTTCGATGCTGTACAGTTTTCTTTCGTTTTCTGTGGCTTCTCTTATCGTTTGGTAAAGATTTTGTGGTTTAATGTTAAAGTATTGGGCTTTATCTTCGATGAGTGCTGAATATGATTTTTTGTAGGGAACAACTTCCACTTTGTGGACTTGAATTCCGCAGTTTTCCATTAGCTTTTTCATTTCTGAAGGTCGGTAGTATTTTACGTGGGCGTGGGAGATGGTTTTTTCTAACTTGTCTAGAAAGTTGTTGTGGTCTTGTTCGTGCATTATTACATCGCCATAAACGAAAACGCCTCTTTTCTTTAATGTTCTCGAGGATTCTTCTAAGCTTGTTTGTGGAGATGGCAAGTAATGGAGTGTGCTTATGCAGGTTATTGTGTCAAAAACTTTGTTGCGGAACGGTAAATGTTCGGCGTCTCCTAGGAGTAGGTTGAATTTCTGTTTATAAGGAGACATTTTCTTTTGGGCGATTTTTAGCATTTCTTTTGAGAGGTCGAGACCTATGAATTGGGATGCTAGTTCCTTCATCAGAGAGAGCGCCACTCTGCCGCTTCCGACTCCCACTTCTAGTATACGTCCGTCTTTTACTTGGGACACAGCATTAACTACTTCGTTAAGTATTTTAGCTTCAAAACCAAGCTTGGATTTCCATGTTCTAATCTTCTGTCTATCATAATCTTGCGCTCTTTTTGAATAGTATCTCTGGATGATTTTCCTGTGAGCCATTGACATATAATCAACTATTCTGTTTACTCACCTTTCATAACAGATGGGTTTTATTTATTTGGCTCTTGTAAGAAACAATGAAAAGGTGATATGGTGATAGCTCTAACCTTGTCGGGCGTTCAGAAGCTTTCTGCCAGAACTTTTAGGCAAACCCAATAGTTATAGACCGCTAGTTACGTGCTTTCTCGCTAAAATGAGGAACCCGAGAAGCCCCATCGGAACATTGAGTATGACCATCCATGCAAAGAATTCCAGCAGTTCGCGCCATGGAAAAATCGAAAAAGAGTAATATTTTACAGCTAGCGGATGCCAAAGAAAATAAAAAGTTAAAGCCTCAACCTCAGGAATCACTATAATGCCTCTAGGCGGATTATTGCTTAGCCAAAACGGCCAAGAAAGCGGCAAAAACGCATAAACAGAAAGCCATGAAATAACAACCTCCAAAGAGATTAACATCACTAGCAGAATGAGAATAACTGAACCCTTTTTATTCTTAAACCAGAACCAACCTACAAGCAACCCAGCTACAAAAGACAAAATCACTTTGCATTACCCCAAAAAAAAGCAAAGGCTTAAAACCATATTTAATACCACGCTTTAGAACAACATGTAAAAATACTACACTTTACATCTCACTTTTATACAACCCAGAAAACTAGTCAGTCTACATGAAAATCAAAGACAAACGTTAACCCTTTACAACCATTAATATGTCAACGATGCCCAAACATGAATCTTTATTAGGAGCCGCAGTAACATTTATATCTGCAAACATGGCCTTCAATTAAAATTGGCGATAAAAATGACGCCATGAAACGCTCCAT
>JBHIEO010000062.1:0-3780 GCA_046760665.1 Bathyarchaeia archaeon | reverse complement strand
CTAATTCGTCAAGAAGTCTTTTGCCTAAACTTTTCCCTCGAAAGTTTTCGTCACTGATGTAGAGGCAGAAGATGAAAACAACGTTTTCTTCCTCTGTTCCTAACTTTTCGGCTCCATTTTCTTTGGTATTTGGAAGTCTGTTTGAGGTGGAGTATTGCGCATAGCCTACTGGCTTATCGTCAATGTGTAATATTTTGCCACAGTTTCCAAACTCTTTTAATGTTTTAAGAAACCTAGCAGCTTTCATTGCTTCATACTGCGCCTTTTTGGTTGGCAGAAACTTCTGCTTGCTTTGTTCGAAAGTTTTTGGGTTTTCCCAGTATAAGCAGGTGCTACATGGTTTTGGAATGTCTCTACATTTTTCTGCGTAATGTCTTTAATTGAAACTTTCATGAAGCTTGCTCTCTTTAAGTGCTTTTTGCGAAGTTGGTGGGGTAGGCGATGATGGAGGGGTGGTTGTTGAAACAACGGTAGTTCCAGCCATGCGGTCACTTACTTTTTGATGCGGATCGCCCGGTGTTGCTAAACCAATCACCACATCCATAAGAACTAAAATCCAGTAAATCTTGCTTATGTTTCTGATGAAAGCTACATCTAGAGGGGGTTTTTGTCCGCCAAGGTCTATGGTTTTCAAGTTCATAATTCTTTTGCCGAAAGTCCATCCATAATAAGATTCGAGCAAAGCGAAGTATAAAACACTTAAAACTCCTGCAAAGAAGGGAAATGTGAAAGGATTAAACACAAACCATGGCAAGCCTGTTGCTGCTGCCATTATAATAAAAGGCATAGCAACAATTGCTGCGATGATTAAGGTACCTATGGCTAATATTATGCTGTCGATAATGAAAGCCACGAGTCTTCTTATCCAATGATCTTGAAGCCGAGAATCTCTTCCAATTCTTTCAAAACCCGTTGACATAGTTTTCCACAAGCAGTCTTTTCTGTGGTCTTAGGCTATATATCATTTCTGACCGTTTACTAAAAGAAGAAAAACAAAAAAAGGTTTTTTAGCCTTTCACAACCGCTATCGGCAACAATCGAACGACACGTGTGGCAATTCCTACCCTGTCACTTACCTCCACTACTTTATCCACGTTTTTATATGCAGGGTCGGCTTCTTCCGCAAGGACAACTGCACTTGCCGACCGAACAATTATGCCACGTTTTTCCAAGGCTTTTTTAATGTCGCCACCCCAGAACTTCCGTTTTGCGGCGGAACGGCTCATCATTCTCCCAGCTCCGTGAGCCGTCGAGCCGAAAGACACGTCCATAGCCTTCGCCGCGCCAACGAGAAGCCACGAGTTTGAACCCATGCTGCCTGGAATAATGACAGGTTGGCCAAAGTTACGGTAGTCTGTAGGGACTTCGGGGCTGTTAGGCGGAAAAGCCCTTGTAGCTCCCTTCCGATGAATCCAAACTTTGCCCCGCTGACCGTTGAGTTTGTGTTCCTCTATCTTGGCGATGTTATGCGCCACGTCATAGACCAGTTGAAGGCCAAATGTTTCCGCAGGCTGATTGAACACCTTTTCAAAACTTTGTCTTACCCAATGTGTTATGGCTTGGCGGTTGACGAAGGCATAGTTAACTGCACATGACATTGCTTGGAAATAGTCTTCTGCCTCTTTTGCTTTTCCCGGCGCACATGCAAGCTCTCGGTCAGGCAAGGCGATTTTGTATTTATGAACTGCTCGTTCCATTACACGAAGATAATCAGAGCATATTTGATGCCCAAAGCCGCGAGAACCACAATGAATCATAACTGTAACTTGCCCTTCTTCGTTTATGCCGAAGGCTTTAGCCACGTCAGAATTGTAAATTTTGTCGACTTTCTGAATTTCAAGGAAATGGTTGCCTGATCCCAAAGTGCCAATTTGGGTTGCTCCACGGTTTTTCGCCGTAGTTGAAACTTGATCTGGGTCAGCTGCTTTCATGTGGCCTTTTTCTTCACAATGTTCTACGTCTTCTTTCCACCCCATTCCTTGCTCCACTATCCACGGGACTCCTTCTGCTACTAATCTGTCGAGTTCGTTAGTTGTGATTCGAAATTCTTTTCTACGGCTGCCGAGACCGCATGGAACATTGTTGAAAATTGTGTTTGTCAAGTTTGTTAGTTTTGGCCGTATGTCTTGTTCAGTAAGGTTGGTTGTTAGTAACCTTACTCCACAGTTTATGTCGTATCCTACTCCTCCAGGGCTTATTACTCCTTCCTCATAATCTGTTGCAGCAACCCCTCCAATAGGGAAGCCGTATCCTTCGTGGCCGTCTGGCAGAGTTATGGAATATTTATAAATGCCGGGCAAATGGGCAACGTTAGCACATTGTTCTAGTGTTCTATCTGTTCTCATTTTTTTCAGCAGCTCTTCGTCTGCAAAAACAACGCCTGGAACACGCATGCCGGGTTTGTATTTTTGGGGGATACGCCACGAGTAGTTGTCAAGTCTTTCTAGAGGGATATTGTATGTTGAGCGTCCCCGCCCTTTTGTTCTGTCCAAACTCTTTTTTCACCTTTACAAGATGTGGGTGAAGGGTGGAATATAAGTAATTTTGGTGTAGAAACCAAAGATTCTCGATAGACCGTTACTGACTTTTTCTTTCCATATGTTTGAAATATCCTATGAAACCTTGGATGTTTTGTGAAACGATACCTCTGCCCAGAATAGGATGGGCCTTAATGTAATCGTCTATTTTATAGAGGGCGGGATCGCTCTTTGTGATTTCTTCTTTGATCTCTTCAACAGTCGCTTTTTTCTTCATTTCTTCAATTACAATTTTCGCCCAAAGTCTTAATTGGTCGGCGTGAGTCTGCAGTTTTTCTAAAGCTTCGGTTGCTCGACCAAAATGCGAGTAATACAACAGCCTAGGTTTTAACTGCTTCAGCTTTTCAATTGAAGCCAATGTCGTATCTAAATGAAAGGGTGGCGGAGTTGTCGGCATAATAACATCGAATTCAGGTATATAGATTCCAGCGGCATCACCTGGAAAAACACCTTGACTTCTCTTTTCATAGAAACTTTGGTGGTGAGAAGCGTGACCAAGTGTTTCTATAACTTCTAATTCAACACCGTTTCCAAAATCAAAGGCCATTCCATCTTCAGCGACTATTATCCGCTCGTGAGCAACTGGCAGTGGCTCTTCATAAAACTTAGCAACTTTACCCAACACTTGTTTCGCTTGCCGCCATAACTTCTCAGGGTTTACAATGTGGTGAGCCCCTCTTTTATGAACAATAAGTTTCGCCTTTGGCAAGTGTCTGAGAAGTGCACCCGCTGCTCCTCCGTGATCAAGATGAATGTGGGAAACCGCCACATAATCAACATCTTCAACATTCACCCCTATCTCCCTTAACCCAGCCAGCAAGTTCGGAATAGTTACCGTAGGTCCAGTTTCAATGATTGCCACTTTCCTCGCTTTCACTACATACGAGGCAATAAAGCGGCTAAAACCTGCTGGTTTAAGATCTATCAAAAAAACATGTGGATTAAGTCTGACGCTAAACATTTTTTTTCACAATTACACTACAAACAACAGACGAGGCTTTTAACCCTTTCACAATTCTAATAGAAACCTATTTAGATAACATTATTCAGAGGCATCTGAGTATATTCTCAAATTACATGAAAAAAGTTTCAAGAGTCAGTTTTTTGTTTTTAGTTTTCATATTAGCATGATATATTAGCATGATGTTACTCCCAAGAAGTCGTTAAGAGTCTAAACATGAACAATGTTTGCTATTATGGCAAAAAAGAAATAGGTCTTTTCTACAATAAAGTTTTTTGCAAT
>JBHIEO010000061.1:0-3843 GCA_046760665.1 Bathyarchaeia archaeon | reverse complement strand
TACACTATCCGACCCCCATCTACAAACAGCCTTTCTATAAGGAGTTAGGCTATGGAGAGACGGTTTGTCCTATGGCTGAGGATGCTTGCAAGCGGATTCTAAGCCTACCTGTTCACCCTTCGGTTACTAGGGAAGACGTTAAATACATGTTAAATGTTTTGAAGGATATTCCATAGTCAAGGTGATTCTGCGTTGAAGGTGATTGTTACCGGAGCGAACGGTTTTATCGGAACACACACCGTCAGAGAACTTTTAAAGGAAGGCTACAACGTCGAGGCCGTTGACATAAAAACTGAAAGGTTAAAGGAGTTTTCTAACAACAAACGCTGTGTAATACGCAATATGGATATTCTCGATGAGGATTTCAAGAACTTAATTGAGATGGGGGATAAAGTCTTACATTTGGCGGCGGTTGCAAGATTTGGTACAGCGGCAGCCAATCCGCAACTGGCTGTTCGAGTGAACGTGGAGGGTACGCTGAACGTCATCGGAGCTTGTATAGAAAAGAAGGCGGATCGTCTAGTGTATAGTTCAACTGGTTCTGTTTATAGCCTGAATGCTCCGGTGCCTATAAGGGAAGACGCTCCTAGAGAGCCCAGTAGCGTATACGGTTTGACGAAGAAGATGGCTGAAGACTGGATAATGTTCTATGGAAATCAACTACCCTACGTTGTTCTTCGGTATGGGTACATTTATGGAAAGGGTAAGGATTGGGGAGCTATTGGAGCGTTCATAAAGAAGCTGTCTAACAACCAGCGTCCAGTTGTTTTTGGGGGTGACCAAACGAATGACTTCGTTTACGTGAAAGATGTTGTAAGGGCGAATATGTTGGCGCTAGAAACACAGTACACGAACCAGGCTTACAACATTGGAACGGCGAGGGCTGTGAGTATTAGGGATGTTTGTGAGTATTGTATAAAGGCGATGAAAAGCGATTTGAAAATGAAGATAGAACCGGCCAGAACATTTGACTATCCAATTTTCGTATACGATATTTCAAAAGCTAGAACTTTGCTGCGTTTTGAACCGGAATGGAACGTTCTCGACGGCATAACAGACATGGTTAAAGAACTGTGAGACGGTCAACGAAACAAGCGTTCATCTGGTTGTCTGCACCTTTTTACGATCGTTTAACTTCAAGAACAATTCCAGCAGCCATGGCTCCCCTCTTTCCTTCAATGATGAACCTTCCGAGTTGAGGAATTTCAGAATATTCTTCTAAACAGATTGGCTCGATAGCAGAGAACATTACTTTTCCAACATCCCCCTCTTGAAGAACAGCTGGAAACGTTTCTTGTGATGTAAGATTAATTGGATCTATCTTTTCCAAAATCCTTAGTACTTTGCATTTCTTTTCAGCAGTTCCACAACGGATTGTTTGTACATCATCATTTCTTATCTTAGCATCGGAAAACAAAATTATTTCTGCGATAAAACTGTTAACAAGTTTTGCCGGATTTTCAGGATAACTAACCACGTCGCCTCTGTTAACTTCTTTTATTCCACTTACGATTAAACCAACCGAATCACCTGGTTTAGCCTGCCTTATCTCCTTCCCAAACATTTCTATTTTCTTTACTAATCCCTTTTCTCCAGAAGGTTCAAAAACAATCCTTCTCCCAGATTCTAGATTTCCAGTCTCGATCTTGCAGACAACGATCTTCTCTTCTTTTAGCTTATAGACATCTTGTACACAAGCTCTTAGTGGTTTACTTATTGGTGAGGTAGATGGACTTATCGTCTTGTCTAGAGTTTCGAACAAGGTTGGGCCATCGTACCATTGAAATTTTTTTGATCTTTTGAGAAGGTTGTCTCCATTCAAGGCAGAGACTGGGACTATTGGAACTTTTTCATAACCCAAAGAAATCAAAACCTTCTTCAGCTTTTCTGAAACTTCCTTAAACCTTTCCTCGTTATAATTTACTTCATCCATTTTATTTACTGCAACAACTAGTTGGTTGATCCCGAGGGTCTTTGTTAAGAATATATGTTGTTTAGTTTGATCTTGTATTCCTTCCTTTGCGGATACGACTAGGATTGCAGCGTCGGCTTGAGACGCCCCTGTAATCATGTTTTTAACGAATTCTTTGTGGCCTGGGCAATCAATAATGGTGTAAAGGTATTTTTTGGTTTTAAAGGGAGTTTGCATTATGTCTATGGTTAAGCCGCCTTTTCTTTCCTCTTCTAGGCTGTCTAACAAGAAATGAAATTTGAATTCTTTTTTGCCTAATCTTTTTGACTCTTCTTCAATTTCTTGTAATTTTTGCTTTGGAATGGCGTTAGAATCATATAGCAGCCTTCCTATTAAAGTGGATTTTCCATGGTCTTTATGACCTATCACTACTAGGTTAATTTTTGGGAGACTCATTTTTGACCCGTTTCATTATGTTATAGAAACTTGTTATTTTTGGGAGGTTAAGATTCAACTTTCTGTTTAGGGAGTAAAAACCGTTTTTGGTGTGGTCTCCATATCTTCCTACGGCCTTCATCCCATGATCGGAAACGATTAACACAAAGTCTTCAGAGTGCCTGATTTCCTTTGCTAAAATTTCCAGCTCTTCATAAACCGCTTTCATCTCCTTTAAAATTCCAAAGCTTAAATGTCCTATAGCATCCGCCAAGTTGAAATAACCCATGGCTAAATCAAACTTTCCCAGAGAATCGAAAAATTCTTTTTTGTTTTCCTCATGGTTTTTCCAAACAAGCGCGTTGTATTCTTCAACACTTGCTTTATCATCAAAGAAGTCTTTTAGAAGTCTCCTCTCTTCTTTGTGGTTTTCTTGTTTGAAGGAGAATGCTGGGACGTCTATGGTTTTAAAGGGGTTGAAAAATTTGAGGAAGGTTTCTTCCTTTTTCAGTTGGAACTCCCACTGGTTTTTTATTGGAATTTTGGTCTCCATGTTTTTTCCAGTTAGGAACGATGCCCATAGTGCTATGGTTCTTTCTAAGTTGAATTCGGAAATATCGGTTTGACCACATTCTTTTTGCATTAAACTTTTGCAGTTGAACTTCTTAACTAGGTTTAGGTCTAGGGCGTCTAAAGCCAAGATGATCATGGTAAACCCTACATATAGCCTAGGCTTCGCAACTTCTGCATCATATAGGCTTTTTCTTTGTCTTGGGCTCTTCCAGCTCTCTCTGGAGTTTTTGAAGTTTTTAGTTCTTGGATGATTTCATCTATTGTTTTTGCCTTTGAGGGAATCGGGACTGTGCAGGGTTTGCAGCCTAGGCTTCTGTATCTTTTTCCGTTTTTTGCAAAGTATAGGGGGTTTATGGGTAGTTTTTCTTGTTTTACGTATTGCCATGTTTCCAGTTCGGTCCAGTGCAGGATGGGGTGGACTCTCATGTGGGAATAGTCTTCTGCGGGTTTTACAAATAGGTCCCACATCTCTGCTGGTTGATTTTTGTAGTCCCATTTGAATTCCGTGTCTCTGGGCGAGAAGTATCTTTCTTTGCCTCTTATTCCATGCTCGTCTCTTCTTATGGAAACGATTAAAGCGTCAAACTTTTCCTTTTCAATGAAATCTTTTAACGCCTTTGTTTTTAGTGCGGTACAACATTTGAACCTTCCCTTTTTGGGAGACATCTTCTTCTTGATGGCTTCCTCGTTTTTAGCGATGACTAGATTGAAATCCCATTCTTTTGCGATTTTGTCTCTGAATTCGTAGATTTCTGGGAATTTGTAACCTGTATCGATGTGGATAACTGGAAACGGAATTTTGCCGAAGAAAGCTTTTTTGCAGAGCCAGAGGGATGTTGTTGAGTCTTTGCCGGTGCTCCAGAGGATGCCTAGGTTTTTGAATTGGGCTTTTGCTTCCCTTATGATAGATATGCTTCTTCTCT
>JBHIEO010000060.1:0-4094 GCA_046760665.1 Bathyarchaeia archaeon | reverse complement strand
GAATACCCCTTGCCAAGAACGGTTGCGCCAACACGACATTCAATCTTGAAAGCCTCGAAAAAACCCTATGATAATCAAATGGAAGTAGGCCGATATGACCGTGGTGCACTTAATCCATATTAATCAAGCCAGTCCTGAGTTCAGCTACTGCTCGTTGACACAATACAAGCATTAAAGCCCCAGCGATTTTTTAACAAGTTTAAGGTTTTTTTAGCGCGCACCTCACCAACCTGAGGTACGTACTTTACATGGACTTCTAGAAACTTATCTTCGCCTTGGTCTTTGTAAAGAGCTTTTAGTATGTCTAGTGGCGAACCTTTATATTTAAACGATGTTGAAAGCACTGTTTCACAGTAGCGCCGAATTTCTCTAGCAGTTTCGCGGCCAATTCCTTTTAGCTTAGCAAAAGGTAGCTCGTCTGTTCTAACGCCAAATCTTATTCGCTCTTTAAGAGTCCTAAAACCTGGTGGAATTGCATAATTCTTACTCCTTGCTAATGCCTCATAAACCTGTAAGAGTCTATACAGTTCCATAGCTATCTGAGGCAGTGGGCTGGCATAAACCTTAAAATCTGATTCTATACGATTTAGCTTCATATTTTCAATCCAGCCAAAACAGACTGCGTATGCAGAATATTCAGCGTGGCTCCTATCAGTAACTCCATGCCCCTCAAAAAACTCCTCTATCCTACTTGACGTTTGATTTGGAATTTTTGACAGCCTAGCTTGGTCAAAAAGACAAGACAGGATATAAATGATGCTGAAGTCAAATTCTACCTTGCGTTGCTCTTCAAGGTATCTATTTAACTGCAGAAACGGAGCCAACTCGTATGGCGCGAAAGTTCCAAAAAGGAATTTGAGAGTTACTTGGCCAAGATCAGTAAGCTTATACCCAGCAGCGCCACCCAAATAGTCTATAAAACCTGCTTCATACAGATATTTTACTCGCTTGGCAACCGTATCAAAAAGATTAAACGGAATAAATCTTGTCTTAACTTTTTGTGCTTGAAAGTTATAAAAAGTCTTCTCAAAGAATTCTAGTATTTGCTTATCAGTATGTCTTCCAGAGTAAATCAGTTCAAGAATGGTTTTTCTAAAGTACTCATCATTTCCAATCTGAGATACAGCTTTCTCTATTTTACCACTCCAGTAAATAGGTACATTTTCTAGTTCTTCAGCTTTCTTAACAACAAGGTAGGCATAGCCTTCTTTATCAAACTGAGGTCTACCAGCTCTCCCTGCCATTTGAATGTACATATACACTGGAACAGGTACTCGCGTTTTTTTGTTTGGGTCCCAAAAAGACAAGTCACAGAGCACAACAGTTTTTGCGGGAAGATTAACTCCGTAGGCAAGTCCTGTTGTAGAAAACAGAAAATTAACCTTTCGCTTCAGGAATAGTTCCTCAACAAAAGTTCTTAATCTTTGATCCAGCCCAGAATGATGAAAAGCTACTTGTTTGCATAGACAATTGCATAGAGCTTGTTCCGTGTCTGTTAAGTGCTGTCGTCCTAAGATCCTCAGAAAATGTTCTGTCAACTCACTTTTGTCCAAGCTTTCTTTTTGGATGTGCTGACACATTTCTAAAGCTCGTCTCTTTGTTGATTCTCTAGTTGTACAAAACAAGAGATAGGGCTGTTGAGACTTTTCTAAGACAGACGCACAAAGAGCTGCCTTTTGTTCAATAGGTTTAACGTTTGAAAGGTCGATGACATCATGCTTTAGAGGTACTCCTCTATAGTCATCTTCAATAATCCTTGCATCTAACCATTCCGCGATTTCATTTCTGTCTTCAAAAGTAGCTGACAAACAAATAATTCTTGCGCCAAATTCTTTTAGGATAGTAATTACTTTCTCTAAGTTAAAACCTCTAAGCCGATCATATAGAATATGAAACTCGTCAATGATAACTAAACCAAAGCCTTCAACGTAGCTTCTCGCTATTAACGCTGTTCTATAAAAAAGCTCAAAAGTAGTAACAACCACGTTAGCAGCATCCCAGTCGCGCAATCTGGGTGTTCCTTCAATTACGTCATAGTTATATTTGGTTTCCAAATAACTAAAGTCTCTAATCTTGTCAGAAATGAGCGGTTGCATTGGAACTAGATAAGCTACTCGTCTTCTAGCTTTCAGAGCCTGCAGCATAGCTAGTTCTGCAACCCCAGTTTTACCTGACGCCGTAGGAGCTATAACTACAAAGTTCTTTTTAATATCCTCCAAGAGACCTTGATCTGTTGCCTTTTGTTGCACAGGATACAAGGTTTTCCAACTTTTTAGCTCTAACCATTCTTTAATTATTTCTTCACTCCCTACAGGCATGCTATTCACCATTTTTATTAATAAACTAGACTTTGAGCTCCGCTAATAATTCAACATTAGGTTTCATTTGCGGGTCAAAACTAAATTGAGGATCTGTACTTGGCTCCACTACTGGAGCAAACGCTTTTTCTATTTCTTGACGTAATTTCTGTTCGGGTGGATCCACCAATTTAGTCTCAGCGTTTATCATTACAGTTGGTACGGTTTCTATTTTGTATGCCTGAGCCATTTCTTTTCCAACTGGTGTCAAGAAGTTGTGTTCCGAGTAATCAAAGTTTTCTTTGCCCAGCGACTCAATCAATTGCGGCAAATCTGACCTTAACTTTTTGCTTCTTGCGTCAATATCCGAGTAAAACAAATCAATTTTGATGTTTTTGAATTTCTCACGAACTTGAAGTTCATTAACCTTTAGTTCTCCTACTTTCATATAGATTGGTACCGTAATATCAGATACCGCCAAAATCTTACCATTTTCATCCCAAATGAGCTTAAGATATGTTTTTATTTCTAAGTCGCTAAGATTTCTTAAACGCGTGAGTAAATACTCATAAAGCCAGTTAAAAACGCTTTCAGTTACAGCTTCATTGTGTGCACGGTGCTTATAGAACTCCTGTTTTTTCCTTTTGAACTTTTTAAAAGTAACACCCAAAATTGATCTGGATAGAGCGGCTTTGAATAGCCCTCTTTTACCACTTACAATAACTGTGCGTATTTCCAGGGCTCTGGTTTTGCTCATAAAGATGCACCTCAATAAAACTTTTGTATGGTCTTCCTTATAAAATTACTGTAATAAAAAGCCACATCACCGTTAAACGAAAGATGGCCGTACATATCCCAAAGATTAATAAGATGTATCATTGTTTCTATCTTGACAGAATGACCAACCATAAACGTTAATGGAGGTGAATAAATGTCAGCTACAGTATTCATAAAGATATTTGCAAGGAACCCCCCAGCAATAGCAATGGCCTTAGGCTTCTTTCTGATTTTTCTTGGACATACAATGGACGACGCAAGCATGATAAGCTCGGGTTGGGGCTTTACGTTCATTGGCTTTCTATTGCAAGTTTTGTGGCTCCTATTGCTACATAGAGCGCGCGGGTAGCCTATGATATAAACAAAAAAGAGCGCGCGCATTTTATAAGGTATTGTGAAAAAATCTTGTGGAAGTGGCTTTAGTCATCCTCGAGGAAGAAAGCATGAGTCTAGAAGAAATCAAGGAAGCGGGAATTTCTTTCTTTTCAGAAGCGATTAGAAAATGGAATAGGTTAATAGAGCTCTAGAATGAGATTAGCAAACATTACTACCATGCACCAACCGATAAGATAAATGAAGCGAATAAGATTCTCATATGGTTTCAAGAGAACTACGTCCACCACAGAAAGTATTCGAGATTTGGCGTTGTTAGGACCCTACCCGATGGAAAAGAGGTAAGAACAGATCCTATTTTTCACGTTATATTTGGGGGAGCAAACATTGAATGGATATGTAGTCACGCATCAGACTTTCTTGAAGCGCTAAATGCAGGAACGGCATATTTGCGAGGACATTTATCTTCAATAAGAAGTTTAAAGAGTCTCTCCAAGGAAAATAAAGCAGAAAAAGTCCCACTCCTCAGGATTCAAAAGATTCTTTCAAGATATCATCAGATTGCAAACCAACTAAAAAGAAGAAGGAAAAACAAGGCTCCGTATCTGATTGAAGATGAATATGATGTTCAGGATTTGCTTCATGCACTCCTAAGATTAGATTTTACTGATATCCGGAAGGAGGAAT
>JBHIEO010000059.1:0-4312 GCA_046760665.1 Bathyarchaeia archaeon | reverse complement strand
AATTACAACAATCCAACATTATTTTTCATCCACACTGTAATATGTTTTGCTTTATACGCATTAAACCTTCATTCTGCACGCATCCCAATCCGACAACATTCATATTTGGGTCCTAATAACAGCAGAATGTTGAAAACACAATTTTTCTTCAAAAACCAGCCGTCCTCAAAACCTGTATTTTGAATCCATATTTTCGATTCATAAGTTAGTTAAATACCAACACCAACCACTAACCCAACAACCTCGTAAAGGAGAACAAACAGATGGAAAAAATGCTCTCCCCCCAAGAACGCAAAAGACTCCAAAAAATAATGCTAAAAGCCTTCAAAAAAGAAATCCAAACCCTCACCCCAGAACTCCAGTACATTCTAACAGACGACCTAGTCACAGCCCTCCAAAACCGCCTAACAGTCTTCCAAAGAATCCAGTCAAAAACAACCCCTTAGCCAAAATCCAGACAGAAAAAACCATAGTCCAAATCCGTAAATAATATATATAAAAGGGACGAAAATAGAACCAAAAGGGGCGTCACCATGCGAAGATCAAAACTCGAAATGTATATCGACATCCTCAAAGTCCTAGCCCACAAAGGCCCCCTAAAACTAACCCACATAATGTACAAAGCCAACGTAAACTGCAGCGTCCTCAAAGAATACCTAAACTTCCTCATCCAACAAAACCTAGTAGAAGAAAGAACCGTAGGCAAAAAACGCATAGTCTACGCCATCACAGAAAACGGCCTAAAAGTCCTCAAATACTTCAGAGAACTAAAAACCATGCTCCCAGTCATGGAGGAAGGCCAAGCCAGAATCCCAGCCTCCCTCTACTAAACAAAACCCACCCTTTCTATAACATAATTCTCCCATAACATCCAACCCAGCCCACACCCTAGCCAACATAGCCAAAACATCCCCAACCAACCCAAAATCCAACAAACCAGTAACATTTAAGAATATAGACTAATATATCGTAAGACTTAATAGATTCTCCACCCTAAAATACTGTAGATGCGTCAAACACATCTAGGACCCAAACCATGGCGGCCTATAAAAGACTAGAAGGAAAATCCACCCGACTACTAGAAAAAATCAAAGAAAGCCTAGACAGACTAAACGAAAAAATGGACGTAATGATCGAAATCCAAAAACACGGCCAAAAAGTAAACCCAGAAATCCCAGACGTACTCGACGTAATGACCCTCCTATCCCTACCCGACCACCTAAGAAAAACCGCCGTAACCCTCTGCAAACTCGGCGAAGCAACAGCCGACGAAGTCGCAGAACAAACAAAACGAGCAAGAGCCGTTGAAAGCGCCTACCTAAACCAACTGGTAATAATGGGATACCTCAAAAAGGAAAGGAGAGGACGCAAGGCCTACTTCTACGTCGAAAAGGAGGCCTGAGGGAAAAATTCATGGGAAAAATAATAGCACTCCACTCCTACAAGGGCGGAACAGGAAAAACCCTCCTCTCAGTCAATCTAGCAACAACATACGTTAGAAGAGGAAGAAACGTCTGCCTACTAGACCTAGACTTCCGCGCCCCAAGCCTCAACGCCGTCTTCAAAACATTCAACTCCGAATACTGGCTAAACGACTACCTAAACGGAGTCTGCGAAATCGACAAAGTACTAATCGACGTTACCCAACAGCACGGCAAAAGCGGAAAATTTTTTGTAGGCCTCGCAAATCCCGCCACCGAAGCGATTAGGGAAATGTCGGCAAAAGATAGAAAATGGGAAATGAGGGCCCTAGGCAGACTATTATCGCTGAAAACCTCCCTCCTCAACCATATGGACCTCGACTACGTCGTCTTCGACACCAGCCCTGGACTTCAATACTCTTCCATCAACGCCATTGTCAGCGCCGACGTTGTGTTGGTGGTAACAAGCCTAGACGCCTCTGACATAAAAGGAACCCAACGAATGACCAGCGAGCTTTACGACCTCTTCGAGAAAAAAACCGGAATCTTAATGAATAAAGTACTCGCCGAAATCTTGTCGTCCAGGAAAGAAAAAGAGAAGTTCTATAAACGCTTCAACAACCTACACAAGCTTCCAATCTTAGGGGCCATTCCCTGCTTCTGCGACTTACTTCGAGCAGGAGGAACATACATATTCTCAGAGGAAAAACCGGAACACCCATTCACAAAGATTCTGGACAAACTAGCCACAAAAATCGAAAAATTCTAAACTTCACACCTTCCCTTCGTATTTTTCCCTAACCTTCTTCGCCTCCTCAACATACTTTCTAAGACGCCTAAGCTCAATCTTTCTCTTAGGCAAAGTTTCAGGAGCGTATAGTAGGGGTAAAACGGCTAAGAACAGGAAAAACGCAGCCACTGAGAAAGCACTGGTCTCCGGAATCGTCATAACATATGGAGTTGAGAGTACTTCTATTATACTTGTGAGAAAAAAGGGAGTTTCTCCTATTACATAATATTTCTCTCTGGTGCCCAATTGAGATAAGTCTCCCCACAATATCAAAATGAAAGTTACCCACAATATTCCTGTCGTTATACTGTTAATGATAAATAATAAATACCATGAAATCCGTGCAGCTGGAACGATACCTATTATTGCATAAGCTATTCCCAAAGTAGCAAAACCGTAGAGTACCATCCGTTTCCGTCCAACCCAATCCGATAATAGTCCCGCAATGAAAGCAAAAAGGCTACCAATTAGCGGGCCCATTATACGTGCAAAATGGAAAAAATTGCCAAGAAATTTACTCATAATTGGTCCTTCAAAACGATCAACTAAGCAAAACATAAGCCAAGCGGTAAAATAGAAAACAAAAGACTTATCGTGAAAAATCTGTAAGAAAGAGATGCTTCTCGTTTTTGAGGCAATTTTTTCTTCGGTTTTCAAAAAGAATATGATTAGTCCGGACGCTCTCCATGCTACTAAAATTATCGAACTTATCATCAAATTAGACCTAGTCAATGCTATTGCAAAAAAGGGGGCACTTAGGTTGGTAGCTAACAATGTTATCCCACTTATTCGCCCCCGATTTTCAATAAGTGTATGATCTGCGAAATAGGCTAAACATGAGGGCATGCCTAACCCGAATGAAGCGCCCAAGAGAATGCTAATAATCAAGACGTGTATTACTGCAGGATTGTTAAGCAGCGCGATTGATGACGACGTAATCGCTCCTAAGATCATCCAGAAATAAAGAAAATTAATTCTGTCAATTTTATTTGATAAAATTGAACCAACTATGCTGGATCCTATAATCATCAAATAATAAGCCGACCAAACAGCAAGATTATCTATATATGTGACGCTCATGATGCCTAGAATGCTGTTTATCGTTATCAGCGTCATGTAATGCCATGCAAAAGCATTAGCTAATAAAATGAAAACTGTGAGGAAGTCTTTCCGAGCAATACCAGTTTCCCCTAAGAGTTTTTTAAGCATTTGTTACACTGCTCATGTTGTTAGGTTGAAAAGTCAATGAATTAAGAGTTAAGAACCTAAGATTTAGATTGTGAATCAAGATTCTAGGGTTCTGTAGATGTGTTCAACAAATCTTAAATAGGATATGTTCTACACATATACAGTTGTGGGAGTAAAATTGCCAAAGAAAAAGCTTAAAATACCCCTCCGCGGTTTATGGTGGGCTTAGCAAAATTCCTTTACGTGCTAAGCGAGGGTAGCATAGCTCTAGTTAATAGTATAAGATTCTCTCTATTTAACTTAAGATCCTTCGTGTAACGGTAAGTATCGTTAGCCATTTCTTGCATAAGCTCGCTGGAACGTTTAAATCCTCCTGCCTTTTGTGTGATTTCGAAGATTTTTTCAGCATCCTTCTTTGACAGCCTTTCCTTTTTGAGAATAGGGCTCAGCAAGGGTTTGGTTTGCGTGTTCTGTAAAGCATAGAGTACCGGTAGAGGCAAGTGTTCCCTCTTGATTCTATGCCTAAGTTCTTTCATATCAAACGTGTCAGTAATGTCGTCCCCTAATATTATTAACATACCCAACAATCTGCCGTAGCTGCCGAGGTTTTCAATCTCATCTTTTGTCCCGCCTCCCAGGATTGCACTAATGCGTGTATGAGCTTCCACATCTGCTGCTTTCTTTCTCACCACTCGGAGATACTCTTCAGGTGTAACGTCCATCCGTCCCCGAAATTGAAATTCTAGTGCTTCTGCGTCTCCAAGCTCAAAAAACGTTCTTTTGATAATGTCAACAATATCTGCAACCTTTTCAGCTGGAATCCCCTTTTCAACTGCTTCGTGTAGTAGTGTGAAGCCTTTGAATAGGAGGGCGTCTCCAACGAGCAGGGCTATGTCTCTGCCAAACTTGCCTA
>JBHIEO010000058.1:0-4533 GCA_046760665.1 Bathyarchaeia archaeon | reverse complement strand
TAAACACATTAGAGAAGAGAAAGAAGAAGACTAAGGCGACTAAAAGATAAGGAAAAAAACTATTCGCTAATCGTTCAATTCTATCACGGAACTTTTCGAACTCCATTTCATTTAATGCTATCATTGGGCGAACGAAAGGAAAAAACCACTTTAGCCAAAAATAAAGTCCGGCTGCTCCTAAGAAAATAAGGGGTGCCAGACCTAAAGAAAATGCAAGCGTTTGAAGGTCGGATACGTAAGAAAACAGCACCCGTCAAATGCATAAGCAAGAAGACCTGTAAGCCAGATCAGCATGGAGAAGGAAACCCTTGCCAACAAAAAACCCAACGTTATCTCTCCAGCAGGCCCTAAAGGTATTAGAGCTTTAAATTTGCGAGAAGGGAACACTCTTGACTCCCAGAAACTCATTATGCGTTCAATCCAAACTTTCTTTTCAGGCATTCCAAACACCAAATTCAACAGATGATGGCTGACTTGTTTTCAATGGAGACTGTTACCTTTTAGATCGCCAGTTAACCCCATATCCAAAGTAGAGCATTAAGACTATGGCTTGTCCGATTCCTATAAGTGCTATCCAGAGACTTATTTGAGCTAGAATGGTGAACAAGGAGATGAGCATCAATAAAAGACCTAGATAGAATAAGTAGGAAACTCTGTTGCGCCACAGTTTAGCATTTTCGACTGATTGTGAAGCTATTGCGAAGAATAAAGCATCGAACACAAACAGCAAAAATGTGACACTCAACGGCAACGAAATCATGTCAATCGCACGAATTCTGAAGCTAACTACTTCTACGCCATACTCGAACTTCTCCCTCTGCTGCACAATTAACAGAATACAAGTGAAGAAGATAGCTGCAAGGAAAGTGCATATCTCTGACATCCTTCCGAGAGCACCTAAATATCGCCTCTCCCTTTCCAATCTTGTTTCTTTATCTATTTCTTTCTCCGTCAACTTTCTTAACCTCTATTCAAATTGCCATTACAATCATTTCATTTCAGGTTGCATTAATAATTTAGGTCTAAGAAATTTCTTAGGATTAATAAAACGAAAGTGGGCGTGTTTAGTGTTCACTTCATCTTGCTTGATATCTCTGTTCAATGAAAACAGACCTAAACAAACTACATTCTAACCCTAGACTCTTTTCTTCTCTGTTTTGTCTCTTTCTTCTCCCATGATGTATTTGGCAGCTATTTGTATCGTTTTTACCAGAATATATACATTGACAATATTGTTGTGATTACTAACCCCAAAAATGAGGCTACAGTCCACAACTCTGGTGAAATGAAGCTCCTAATAAGCTCAACAAAAAAGGCTACCCATAGATTTCCCAATATACCTAGTGCTGCTCCAAACACCACACCTAGAAGGAGGAAACCTAGCTCTCTTGCTTCTTTTTCTTTCACTCCTTTCAGAAGTTCTTCTCCTGAAATGAAATTGCTTTTCTCTTTCTCCTTGTCTTCTTCTTCCGCCATAATCTCACTTCTATTTTCTAGTTACCGATTATTTCATTTCAATTTATATTAGTAATTTATGGAGAAATGTGGTATCAAGCAAACCATAAACATATTTGCTTTTGAATATAATACGCCTACGTCTTGAAGGCAGGAGATGAAAATGGAAGAAGAAAGGAAAAGAAGGAAAAAGAGAGAAGAAGAACTGCTAAGTTGAGTCGTGAGGAAAGGAAGAAGAGGGAACGGGAGTATTGGCACGAGTATTTTCGGCGAAAGGGCAAGGAGTATCTTGAATTGAGTCCGGAGGTGATACTTGCTGAGGCTCAAGTACATGCAACCTTATACAGTATACTCGCTGGTCTCATGTTCACTGCTTCAGTTCTCTTCTTTTCGTTTGGGAGAGAACTTGTTTATGGAGATATATTTGCGATGATAACCCTGACAGACACTTTCTTCTTTGTATTCGGTGCTATGCTGACAGACATGTATTCAGAATCTGCAAGGAGAGGAGATATGTATGACGCTTATAATTACTATGCTATTTCGTCAACTTTCGGCACTATCGGAGTTTTCCTGATGATGGCAAACCTACCAGTCATGGCTTTCTACCTGAGATGGGAGCTAGGAGTAGTTCTGTGTATCGTTATCGCATTGTCTATCGCTTACTTTTTCTATAGAACGGCTAAGCGCCATGTAACAAACATCATCGTGCTTCGCTAAAAAACAGTGAAACTAAAAAGTAAACATCCTCAATGTAAATACTTGATGAAAGCCATCTAGTACTGATATTTCTTCCACAATTCTATCAGTTACTCCCACTTTTCTCACATGTAGATACCTGTAGAGGTTCAGACATTAGACAATCATGCTATTAACGATTAGATGTCTTGCGATTAGAAAAAACCTAAAGGTTACACCAAAAAATTGGCAAAAGCGAAAACTCAAATAATTTTGCCTTGTAATAGGACATTAAGGAAAACACTATGAAAACAAAGATAGCTGTTGCAACAGTATCTGGGAAAGCCTACTACCAACTAGTAAACGAACTTAAAGCCAGAGGATTGCCTTTCCTGAGTTTAACGCCTTACGACACAATTCCAGTTGACATTAAGGTTGTGATAACGACAGAGAATGAGCGCGGTTTTATTGATCATTCAAACGTCTTAGTCTTCGAAGAAATGATGGATCCCGCAACAATTGTAAACGAAGCTATTAGAAGCGTTGCAGGCAAGCGAAACCATGATACGATCACAATTGGAGTCGACCCGGGCAAAACCTTTGGAATAGCGGTGCTGCGTAACGGAAACGTTTTAGAAACAATGATCCACTCAGGTGTAGAACAGACTGTAAACGCTGTTTTAGACGTCTTAACCAAGAACCCAGCAACTGCGTACATAGTCAAAGTAGGCAACGGCGCCCCTGAATATACCCGAGCGCTCTTATCCCAACTGGATGAGGCATTACCCAAAGACGTTGCAATAGAAATAGTAAGCGAAGCTGGGACAAGCCACTTTACAAAAGAAACAGTTCACAGACGAGGCTTAAGAGATGCCATGTCCGCCGTAAAAATTGCAGAACGAAGGGGACGACCTTTCAAGAGGGGAAAAGGAAAGCAGAAATGAAACGAACGGTAAAAAAGGGGCACACACTGCTGGTTGACGGACCAGCATGCATAAGCTTACTTGCCGGAGAAGTCGAAGTTTTTGGTGCTCCATTAAAAACTGGCGTCAAGACGGTGATAAGGGAAAGCAAGCGTATTTCCTTTGAGGTTAAGGAGAACGCTCATTTCGATTTGATGTTGGGTGAATACGCTTCGATTGAAGAGTTTGAAGGAAGCACGATTCCAGCTTCATGGGAGAAAGCTTGCAGCACAATCTTGGCTTTTGATGAAAAACCAGTTATAGTCGTGGTTATGGGCGAAGTGGATTCTGGGAAGACAAGCTTTTGCACCTATTTGGCTAACAAGGCGCTGAGAGAAAAGCGTAGAGTTGCAATTATCGACGCAGACCTCGGGCAATCTGACATTGGTCCTCCTTCAACAATCGGATTCTCTCGCTTAACTTCGCCAATAGGCGACCTTTTTGTTTTGAAGGCTGAAAACGTATATTTCATTGGAACAACAACCCCCAGCGGGGCTTTGAATAAAGTAATTGACAGATTAGTCAAGATGAAGGATGAAAGTCTAAAGAAAGCCGTGGATTTTCTGGTTGTTAACACGGACGGTTGGGTTCTGGGAGAAGAGGCTGTGCAATATAAACTTCGACTAGTAAAACGTGTAGCCCCCGGTGTGGTCGTGGGAATACAACAGCAAGACGAGTTAACACCTATACTTACCGCCTTAAAAGGAATCAAAGTAATCTCGATAGAATCTCCACCAGCCGTCAAGAAGAGAAGCCGAGAAAAACGGAAAATTCTGCGAGAGCTCAGCTATAAGAAGTATCTGAAAGGAGCAAAGGTGCAATCTTTTCCTTTAAGCTGGGTGAAAATTGAAGGCATCCCCTTTGGAACAGGTGTAACTCCAAGTGAAAGAAAGCTGGAAAAAATTAGAGCAAAGTTGGAAGCTAACCCTATATATTGCGAGGAAACCCCAAACTTGATTGTGTTCGTCACGGGGAAGAATCAGTGGATCGACGAAGAGCAAATTCCAAATTTTGAGGAAGAGTTGGGCAAAAAGGTGAAACTAATACAAGAAGGCGACGAAGAAGGTTTACTTGTTGGATTACACGATGAAGAAGAGAAGTTTTTGGGTATCGGTGTACTTAGTAAAATCGATTATGTAAAGCATATGATTCGGGTTTTCACTCCTGTAACCGCCAATATTGCTTCAATTCATGTTGGTCAAGTTAAACTAGATAGACAAGGCAAAGAAATCGGCGTAAACCCTGTTTTCAAAGAGTACCACATCAGTGCTTAGTTTCTTCTTACAACACCCTTACCATAAACTCTCTCCTTATATAAACCTGTTAGAAACTATTTACTTGACCTTATATCCTATAATAATAGACTTGGTCGTTTCCATGACAGAAAAGATAATTGGACACGGCACTTGGTACGACAAAACAGCGCTTCAAATTATTG
>JBHIEO010000057.1:0-4978 GCA_046760665.1 Bathyarchaeia archaeon | reverse complement strand
TCTTGAAAAATTCGTCTTTCAGCAAAGGACGCCACCACCATTCATTATTCAAGTACCAACCAACCGTCTTTTCTAAGCCCTCGGCAAATCCAAATTTTGGCATCCATCCAAGTGCTTTTATCTTAGCTGTATTTAGTGAGTATCTGCGGTCGTGTCCAGGTCTGTCAGGAACCGATTTGATTAGACTTTCTGGTTTCTTTAGTATTCTCAAGATGTTTTTTGCAACTTCAATGTTCATATGTTCCTCGCCGGAAGCGACGTTGTAGACTTCTCCGGCTTTTCCCTTGTGAGCCACCAACTCTATAGCTGAGCAATTGTCTGCGACATAAAGCCAGTCCCTTACTTGTTTTCCGTCGCCGTAAATGGGTAAAGGTTGGTCATGGAGGGCGCGAAGTATAAGCTTTGGAATGAGTTTTTCGGGGTATTGGAACGGACCATAATTGTTGGAGCTACGGGTGATGATTATTGGGAGACCATATGTTTGGTAAAATGCCAGGGCGATGTGGTCGCCCGCAGCCTTACTTGCAGAATAGGGGTTTGAAGGGTTTAGAATATCGGTTTCTTTGAAAGACCCTTCCTTTATGCTTCCATAGACTTCGTCGGTGGAAATCTGCACAAATCTTTCGACGTCAAATTTCCTTGCAGCGTCTAAAAGGATGTAAGTTCCATAAGCATCGGTTAAAACGAAAGAGCCTGCCTCCAAAACACTTCTATCAACGTGGGTTTCAGCTGCAAAATTTACTATCAAGTCAAATTTTCTCTTCATCAAAGACTCTACTGCCTTTCTCTCTCGGATATCTCCTTGAACGAATTTATAACGTGAATCATCCTTTATGTCCTGCAAATTTTCCAGTCTACCTGCGTAGGTTAGCAGGTCAAAATTGACGATTTCTACGTCTTCGTGGCTTGATAACATATGCCTTATGAAGTTGCTGCCAATGAAACCAGCGCCGCCTGTAACCATAGCTCTCATTGCATTTTCACCCGTGCTTCCGCCACGGTGAAAGTTTCCAATCATAAGAAATTCTGTCGGTGTCCGGTGGCAATCGGTGTTCGTCTGGGTTCTTGTAGTTGTACAATTTGGTGGGTACGTTCATGACGATGGCGGTTTCTTCGCTTAATGTTTTGAATCCATGCCAAACTTGTGGCGGTATCTTTACTAGTATGGGGTTTTTTTCGCCGATGACGAACTCGTTGATTTCTCCTTTGGTTTTTGAATTTTTTCTGGCATCATATAAGACCAGTTTAACCATTCCTTTTATGCAAGCTATGTTGTCTGTTTGTTTTTTATGCATGTGCCAGGCTTTTACTACTTGTGGATAGGCTGCAGTGATATATGCTTGGCCGAATTTTTCGAAGGTCTCCCAGTCTCTTCTGAGAACTTCCATTAACCAGCCTCTTTCATCTGCAATTACTCTCAGTTGTCGTGTAGCTACTCCTTGGATCATTTATAATCCTTCACAGAATTATTTGCGAGTTTTCACCCACAATAAGTCTATAGCCTTTTGGGCTTTTCTGATTTGTAGTTAACATGCTGCCAGCTCCTATGAGGCTGTCGGTTATTTTGCCGTCGATTTCTATGTAGCAGTTATCCATGATTATCGAGTTTTCTATTTCTCCTCTTTCGATTTTCACGTTGTTTCCTATGCTTGTGTAAGGACCTACATAGACATGTTTCCCTATAGTTGCGTGTTTGCCAATTATAGCTGGCCCCCTTATCAAAGCTCCACGCTTAACAATAGCTTCTTTTTCAATAGCTACTCTTCCCTGAATGGAGGATTTTTCTTCAACGACGCCGTCTGTTTTCTTTTTAAGATCGTCGAGTACTAGTCTGTTCGCTTCTAATATGTCTTCAACTGTTCCAGTGTCCTTCCACCATCCAGTTACGAACTTGTAGCCAACTCTATATCCCGCATCCAGCAGTCCTTGGAGTGCCTCAGTGATTTCTAACTCTCCCCTCCAAGAGGGCTTCAAACCTTTTATCATTTTGAAGATTATGGGCTTAAGGAAGTATATGCCTGTGAGAGCATAATTACTTGGTGGCTTCTTCGGCTTTTCTATTAACCTAACTAACTTTCCATTTTTGTCAAATTCAGCTACCCCAAACTGTTGAGGGTTCTCAACTTCGCAAAGAAGTATCATTGCGTCGTAACCTGCATTCTTAAATTCTTTTACAAAATCTGCAATCCTACCTTTCAACAAGTTGTCGCCAAGATACACAACAAAAGGGCTTTTGCCAACAAAGTCTTCTGTGAGACTGACTGCTTGCGCTATTCCGCCAGGTTTTTCTTGGTAGATGTAGGTGGTTCTTACGCCGAATTTTCTTCCGTCCTTATAGTAGTTTTTGACCTTTTCTGGCAATATGTCTCCAACTATTATCGCAATATCTTCTATACCTGAATCTCTCAAGTCTTCTAAAACATACTGGGACATCGGTTTGTTTGCTACAGGGATTAATTGTTTTGGACCCGTGTGGGTTAGCGGTCGAAGTCTTGTACCGTGCCCTCCATGTAAGATAATCCCTTTTATTTTGGCCATTTTCTGCGCATCTCCTTTAAACCTTGTGTGGCTCCTAAAAGTTCTGTATTGATTTCTTTTTTGATTTTGTCCACACAAAGAGATGAGTCTTTTGGTCTCTTTGCTTTCCATGCTTTCAGTTCGCTCATTTTTATCGGTTTTATGAGGCTTGAGTTGAAGTTGAAGGCTTCAGCAATTTTTAAAGCAAACTCGTATCGGCTTATGCGTTCACTTCCAGCAGTGTGATACACACCTTCCAGCCTTTTATTGACTATTTCGAGAATAACTTCAGCGAAGTTAGCAGCAAACGTGGGGGAATTATAATGGTCCTTCACAATAGTGAGTGGTTTCTTTTCTTTCAAGGCTGTTATCACCCACATTGTAAAATTCGGTTTTTCAGGATGCACGCCATATAAGACGCTTGTTCTCAAAATCACAAAATTTCCACAAAGCTCCGTGACGTATTTTTCTCCCATCAACTTTGTTAAGCCATAATAATTCACGGGGTTTGGTTCGTCCTCTTCAGTGTATAGTCCTTTTTCACCGTCAAATACGTAATCAGTTGAGATGTAGACAATTTTTGCGTTTACTTGTTTACACGCTTTTGCCAGATTCTTTGTCCCTTCGGCATTCACCTTTAACGCGTGATTCTTGTTTTCTTCGCATTTGTCTACATTTGTCTCGGCGGCTGTGTGAATTACTACGTCTGGTTCGACTTGGCTAAAAACATGTTCTACCTCGCTTTCACTTGTAATATTCATCTCCAACGAATTCGGGAAAAGTGGACGGGTCGCATGGGTTGGATAAACTATATATTTTTTCTCAGCTTTGTCAACAATTTTGCTTCCTAAGAGTCCACTTGCCCCCGTGACTAAAACCTTCTCCATCTTTGCTCTCTCATAGAAACAGTTTTCTGCTGATTAATGAGTTTACAGTTTTCAGCTTATGTAAGTTGTTTTACCTTCGCTTTTACGCATTTTCCTCGCGTAAGTTTCTCTTCGTGCCTCTATCTGCCGCATCTTCTCCAAAATTTTGTCCGACTTTGCAATTTCTTTATCTAAGCCTTCTAAGTTAATGTCGATTTTCAACATTTTCTGTAAAACAGTAAGAATACTTTTTGCGGCTTTGGGGTCTGGAAGGTAGCCGCGGGTTTCTCCTAAAAGGCATAGTGCTGGAATATCTTTAAACTTTGCCATCCCCACGAGTAACCCTGCAGTTCCAACTATGGGGTTTCCCGGAGGACTAGG
This sequence comes from Bathyarchaeia archaeon, assembly GCA_046760665.1. GTDB lineage: Archaea > Thermoproteota > Bathyarchaeia > Bathyarchaeales > SOJC01 > JBHIEO01. The sequence goes on along the minus strand of JBHIEO010000057.1, from coordinate 1,214 downwards.
ATAGGCATCTGCTTTAAGGGCTTTGTCTAGTATTTCAGCATCTGTAGCTGTGGCGATGACCTTAGGAGTTTCACTAGCTTCTTTGCGGTAGCCACCAAGGGTAACTATAATTTCAACCTTGTGTTTTTTGGCGAAGTCCAAGATAGTTTCCGCGATTTCGTATTGTCCCTCGATGGTTTGGGCTTGACTGTCGCCTGTGAAGAAGATGAGGTCGTTTCCAGTTGTGTTTTTCCAGTAGTGAAACTCGCCACGGAGGAGGCGGGTGTTGCCTTTTTTGTTTACAATAACGTAATATGGGAAGTGGGGAGAGTAAAGGAGTGCAAATCTTTCGGCTTTTAGTTGTTTAACTAAATAGCGGGTGGCGATTTTGCCCACCATGCCTAGGCCTGGGAGCCCCTCTATAAGAATAGAGTTTTCAGGTTTTATTTGGAATTTTTCTTTGATTATTGTTTTCATGTATGTGAGCCTTCTTTTTTCAGCAATATACGGTGTTTGGCGTATTTGTCGTTCGGAGAGAATTTTGCAGGATGGGGAATGTGGACTTTTCCTCCACAATGGGGGCATGTCTCTGTGTTTAAAGTGTATCTGTCGCATTTTTCGCATTTTCTAAGGAGCCAGACCATTATTTCCACTTGTTTTCCTTTGTTACTACTCTTATATGTTGCCACCTATTTACGTTTTCTAAACTTAGAAGCCTGCCGATGCTTATGTGACTATAAACCCAGATAACCTGCTTTTTTCTTTGTAGTGAGTGCGTTGACTGCGATGTTTTTCTATAACATCCAAGCTTGATATAAAAGATTGAACGAGTAGAACATCAGGAGAATAAATGCTACTTCAAACAAGATATGAGCACCCTCAAGAAACCTGTTCTAGTAAATTCCTCTAATATACATAAGGATTCTGCAGCAACGAACACTAAAGTTGAGCATATCAAAAATTCAAATGCCCGTTGAAATATTCCTTTCCTGAAGAATCTTAAAAGGGCGATAACCATAATATGAGAGTTCTAAAGACGCTACAACTATAATTGTGTCCAGCCATATTTCTACCGAGCCGACCAAAGGAAGTCTCTCCAACCAAACATGCATCCTATTTAGTCAGAATGCTTAAAATTTATGGAACTTTGATAAATATCAGTTGTTGGTCTTAGCAAATATAAACCATGAATTATTTTTCTCTTTTGAAGTTGCCTTCTCCGCCTGCCTTTGTAA
>JBHIEO010000056.1:0-5112 GCA_046760665.1 Bathyarchaeia archaeon | reverse complement strand
TTACTTTCACTCGAGTATTTTGAATACTTTCACTCGAGTAACTTTTTTTGCGAAGCTCACTCATGGCTATTCTTCCCTCTCTTCTTGTTTCTTTAATTTCAATAGGGCTAGTTCTACTAAATGGCTACGGTTTCGGTATTTTTGAGTTTTGACTTGTTTGTCTATCCATTCGACAATCTCTTTTCAACTGTCACGGAAATACTTTGTTCGATCGATCGACCATACAAGCTTTATGCTATGTTGCTAAACTGGTTGATGTAAAAAAGCGTGTGGACACCACAAAACTCATAGGAGTATTTGGTAAAGGTAAGTATATGGACAAGAAATCGATTTGCTATATTCTTGTCTCGGCGCTCTTATTGCTGCTTGTAGCCTATGTGTCGAAGGTTTCTGCTTGGGGCAACGGCGGCTACAGCAGCGACCCCAACAACCCCGATTATGGCACTCATGACTGGGTTGCCCAACACGCGTTAGATTGGTTGCCAGCCGAGGAAAAGCAGTATATTTTAGACAACCTTGCCACCTATCTTTACGGAACCGAACTTCCAGACAACGGAGAAGCGCCTGACGGCATCGGTGACACAGCAAAGCATCATGTTTATTTCAATTCTGCAGGAGCCTTGATGGAGAATGATGCTGCAGTTCGGGCGTCAGAAGAATACGACAGCGCGCTTTACTACCTGACCATAGAGGACGCAACGAACGCAGCAAAGCATGTTGGAATAATGAGCCACTACATTGTCGATGTCGCTGTCTTCGGACACGTCATGGGCGTTGACACCGACTGGGGCGTAGAACAACACCACAGTGACTATGAAAACTACGTGAATGCCCAAACCTCAAATTATTGTGACGACTTCAACTCCTACCTCTCATTTGATGGAGCCCTCACCTTTCTATCAGCCTACAACGCAACCAAGAACCTTGCCTACGACACAACTTTCGACGAAGGCGGTGTCTTAACTTGTGTGTGGATGGATGAAAACTACAGCTGGAGCAATCCAACGTTTAGGGATAGATGTGGAGAATCCCTCAACTTAGCAGTTAACATTCTAGCAGACGTACTTCACACACTCTACATACAAGCGATACCCGAATTTCCAGCAGAGGCAATGTTGCCATTATTTCTATTCACAACTTTAATAATAGCGCTCATCACTTTAAAACGAGGTAAAGATGTTAAACACTCAGCCCTCTAGGCAAATTACATTCAGCTTGAAATAGACGCTATGGGATATTCAATGGGAGCTGTTACTTGCGTTTTTCTGACTGGCAATAGCCTTAATTTACTATAGATGCCCGTGTGGAAACCTAGGTCAAACCCTCTTTGCGCAGGCACATGTATTTGTATTGCACAAATACTTAGCGTAATATTGCCCCACAAATCAGCCGCCATACAAGAAAGGTTTGAAACCATAAAACAACAATGTTGAGGATTAATTAACGTAAAAAAATGTTGCTATTTTAGTCGTGGAGGTATTGCAACTGCGGTGTGAGTTCGTTGAACTCCATCCATTGATTGAAACTTGTCGAGAATTTCCTTTAACTTGTCCATGTTAGCAAACTCGATGTAAGCCACCACGTCATATTGACCGGTAACTGCGTGCGCCATTTTCACGTTCTCTATTTTAAGCGCATCTTCAGCAATTTGCCAAAGCTTTCCAGCCTCGCAGTTAACTAGAATATACGCTTCCACAAGCATCACCTATTCTAAATTTGCAGAAGAGACATATAATATCTATCATTCTGCCCACCTAATCGTCTTCTTCTACACTTATCAACCGATATTTGCGGGTACCTAGACCTAGCTTTTCTGCCTCTGCAAGTTGCAAGCCAGCAATTTTTGAACGAAGTTCCTCTGGAACAAATGTGCTCAAAAGACCGAGTTTCTGAAAGCCCGACGCCAAATACTCCATGCTTCCTTTAATCTCAGCTTCAGCGAACTCCTCTTTTACTCCAACCTCCAATGGGCTGCCGGGAATTCCCTTAGCTTTAGTAACTAGGTCAACGCAAGCTTGGTCAACGGCAACAGGGTCTTTGCTTGCAAGGACACCTTGATCGGGAACGATTGATAGACTAGAGAAAGGGGCGCAGTCACATTGAGGACCAATGTCTAGCGCAAAATTAACATAGAAAATGTTTTCTTTCCCCACCATTTTAACCACACCTAGAGCGTTTTCTGTCATTCTCAAAACCTGTTCGTCAGCCCTCAAATATTTCCGAACGCTGAAAACCCTCTGCTCGCGCTCTTTTCCTTCATTACAAACACCGATACAGTGTAAGCAAATGATGCATTTTTCTTCATCAATCACTGGTTTGCCGTCCACTAATGTAATGCATCTTGTGGGACAAACTTGGATACATCTCTCGCAAGCGTCGCAGTTTTCAGGAGATTTCACGTAAAGATTACCTGCACCATAATGCACCAATCCTTTTCCCTGCTTACCAACGCAGCCAACTCCCAACTGCTTCAAAGCACCTCCAAAGCCAAATCCATCGTGCCCCTTAAATCTTGCCGCAATGATAACTTTGTCAAAATCGGAAAGCCCCATAGCAACATTTACAAACTCCAAGTGTTTTCGGTTAACTTTAACAGCGATTGTTTCGGTTCCCCAATATCCATCTATCATAACTATTGGTGCGCCAAGACTGCTAAGGGAATGACCGTTTTGAGCCGCAACTTTGATGTAACCTGGAAGTGTTGTGCCACTGTAAGGCTGCCTTCTAGAAAGCCCAAGACCGCAAGTTTCACCCACAACAGGTATTCCTCTAGCTTGTTTAATAAGTTGAACAAGTTTCCACAAATAGACTGGACGAAGATACTGAGTCGCACCTAGATGTCCAAAATGAGTTTTCAACAAAACTCTGTCTCCTTTACAAATCCACTTCTCCAACCCAGCTTTCTTCCACAACTTGTCAACTTTGTCAACAAGTGAATTTCTAAAACCCACGTTTTTCGCGTTGGCAAAGAAAACATCAGCTACCATCTTTTAAGTTACACACCCCATTGCACTCAAATAACAGCAAGCTTCTTCATTAGTTTTTTCACTATGAACTATGAGAATAACCATAAGGCTAGAAGCTATCAAAAAATAGATGGATTGACAATAATTAATAGGATGGAGCAAACGTGCGTTTATTTATTCAAATCCCACCAAGCTTATCAGGCTAGCAAGTAAGCCAAACAATACAGAAAGAGGCAAACCTGGAAACACACCTCTTTTTTCAACCATTTTAAAGGACAGAAAAGAGCCTGCCAACACTCCAAATGTTGCTGCAACACAGGTCTCCCAGCCAAAACTCAAAAGCACATGACTTACTAGCATCGAATAAAATGTCAAGTCACCGAGCCCCACGTAAATGTTTCTAAAGGCGAAACTGGCACCCGGTAAATGTTCTAAACCTTTTGCCGCAATCTTTCCAACCGGACCGTGGAACACAGTGATCACGTCATAAACGGCCAACAACAACAAAATCAAAACTGCACTAAAAGTGGGAATGGAAGCCCCTAGCAACGTTCCAGTGGCTCCTCCGATTGCAAGAACAATAATCTCAGAAACCTTACCTCTTTTCAGAAAAACTTCTAGAATAACAAATGCAGTTGCAAAAGAGGCTAAAAGAAAAAACACCTCTAAGGAAAGCTCCAAATTTATGATAACAAAAATGAGCTCAGAATAGAGAATTACGAGGGAAAATGTGAGGACAGCAAACATGATTCCCATTAAAAAACGAAGAAAGCGATGTACACCACGCTTTAGAAGAAAATATATCATAGTGGCGCCAAATCCTGTTGCTAGAACAAAAATTGTTGCGTTGAATAGTGGACCATACCCTGACTCGGGAAGAATCGTTAAAGAAGTTAATTCCACTTTTGATTGTGAGATAAGAAACGCACATGAAATGCTAATCAGCAGACTAACTAATATAGGAATAATGTAAACGGGGTTTGCCCTGAACTCTTCTTCCGCCATATGCCTAGCCTATTTACTTTTCATACATTCTAAAACTAACGAATAACGTTTTCCATCTAGCAAAAAGAAAAAATTAGGATGCTAAAGAAGAATACATGTTTCCATGGCGCCTTAAGCTTTAACTCTTCTAAACGCAATTGTTGCAGCAGCAAAAACGATGAGGCTTTCAAACGCGAGAGCTATGATTTCTAGAGGTAAAAGCGGAACATAAACTTCCAGTAGTCCTGCTCTAAGCATATCCGCGGCATAAGTTAATGGATTGGCTATTGAGAGGGCTTGAATAATTAAGGGAGCATTTTCAAGAGGATAATAAACAGAACTCAGGAACATCAAAGGGGTGAACATTACGTTCAAAACAGCGTTGAACGCTTCGTTAGACTTTATGAACACAGAAATTGCCAGCGTTAGAGACCCAAAGAAAAGAGAGCCCAAAATCAACGACCCAGCGATGTAAGCCACGCCGAGAGGCGAAACATTTAACCCAGCAAGTAATGGAGACGCAATGAGGAAAACTAGGAACGCATTAAATAACCCTTGAAGCATAATTGAAACTACTTTGCTGAGGATATATTGCCACCTACTGAATGGGCCCATTAGAATCTGGGCAAACATCGCAAGTCTTTTGTCAACCCAAAGCATTGCACCGGCAATAGAAGCAGCAAACATTATTTGCATGACAATTATTCCAGGAGCTAGGAAAAGAACGTAGCTTACCTCTTTGCCACCTACGTTAATTTTTGGGATGACTGCACCATAGGCGAACCCCGCCACAAAGATGTAGAATAGCGGCGACACAAGTTGCATGGCAATCATGGGCTTAGTTGACCAAAGACCAGCCTTCAAATCTCGGTACAACAATCTAAAAAAACTATTCATAATGAAAAACTTCCTTCGAATTAATCATCTGAATGAAAACATCGTCTAAGCTCGGTTCTTTTATCCTAAGTTCCATAATGCGTGAGCCACAAGAAGTTACTACATCAATTATTTGGGATAACACTGCATCTACATCTTTGGTGTACACTTTCAAGGGCTGATCTTTCTGGTCGGGATAAACAATTCTTTCAATCCTTGACAACTTCTCAAGTTTCCGCTTTAAGCTGCGGTGATCTTTGACAAGAAGATGAATTACGCTTATCCC
>JBHIEO010000055.1:0-5128 GCA_046760665.1 Bathyarchaeia archaeon | reverse complement strand
AGAAAAGAACAGCGTTTACAAACGTTTTGAAAACACACACACCTTGCCCGTATTGAAGGTTATACCCTGTTATTGTGATGTATTGCGTGCAGGAGGAACGAAGATTTTTGCAAGAGACGATCCTGATCATCCATTTACTAAACATCTTGAAGACATCGCTTCGAAAGTAGAGAAGTTCTAGAGCGTCAACTTTGAGGCATCATCTTTAAGTGTGTTCAACGCTAGGAATCTATGCTATTTGGCTTCTATAGCACCTTCGAGTTTTATTCTCAAAGTTTTAGCCAAGTCTTATAACTAGCAATAGAAGACCGATGAAAATGAGAACACTTGCCGTTGCGGTTTTCAGTGTTATTTTTTCGCCTAAGAAAATAACTGCTAGAACTATGACGAATATCACACTGGATCTGTCTACTAAAGCCACTTTTGAAGCATCAGCTAATTTTAAAGCTGCGAAATAGAAGAGCCATGAAAAGGCTCCAGCAATTCCTGAGAGAATTATGAAACTCATGTCATTGGTTGTGAACTGAGTTAGTTGATGCCCTTTTCCAGTAAATATGACAAAGGCGACTATGAAAAGCGTCATAATGAGAGCTCTCGTAGCTGTTCCTGTGACAGGGTCGACGTTTTGTAATCCAATTTTTGCGAAGATTGCCACAAGGGCTGCAAAGATTGCTGAAAGGATGGATAGAAGAAGCCATTCCATTATCAAACACCTACCGTTTATAGAAATGATCAGCCTATTATTTTTAAGGTGTATACCTATAAGGTAAATTTGAATAAAGCCCATTAAACAAAAATGTTTGGTTACATGAAAGCAGACTATGGAATACAAGGTTTTTGGTTTGGTTGGTCTTCGCCATGCTTGGAGTTTTGTGCGCTATTGTTAGTTTTATTTGGGTATATATTCTCCTTTTCAGTGTTGGTTTCCTTTTCTTAGCGTTTGACGGTTACTTGGCTTCTAAAGTAGGCAAACCTCTGTTGCAGAAGGATATATCTAAGCTGGCGTGTTTAGACGGGTTTGAACAGGTTTTGGATGTTGGAACTGGTCAAGGTCTATTAGCGATAGGGCTTGCAAAGCATCTCTCTAGTGGGTGTGCTTATGGGGTTGATATTTGGTCTAGGGTTAAGACATCTGGCTACTCGCTTTTTAAGGCAATTCAAAATGCCCAAATTGAAGGTGTCGTCAGTCGAGTTAGCCTCCTATATAGTGATGCCCGAAGACTTGCTTTCCGCGCAGAAAGCTTTGACCTCGTTGTTTCCAACTTCTTATTAAGCGTCCTTTCTAAGGAAGAGCGAAGAAAGGCCTTAACCGAAATGTGTCGTGTGCTGAGAGGGGGAGGTAAGCTTATAATAAGTGATGTGGGGCACGCAAATACCTAAATGTTTTAGATGGTTATGGAGTAAAAGATCTTCGACTTTATCGCCCATCCAAACTTGTTGATTTCCTTTACTTAAGACAGGTTGTGTTTTTGCTTGGTATAAAACTAGAGAGCAAAAAGGCATATCCAAACTAGTGGTCTATGAGACCGGCAAGAAGTCGACTATCTTAAATTGTTTTGGACTTTTAACATTTTTCTTCTGCCGTCGTTTTTTGGCTTTAGCAAATCTTCTACAAGTTTGAATTGCCTCTCGTAGATGTGGCAGTTCTTAGAATGAAAGATTAGTTTGCCAGTGTTAAGGTTTAAGTTTCCTCGTCTATTGATTTCGGAGACCAAAGCTTCATTGAAAAGTTGAACTCCACCTATATTGGCTGGTAGTGCAGCATAGGCATCCCAAGATCTGAAGTAGCAGGTTAGATGGAGTTTTCCTTCGAGGACTTCTGTGTCTATTAGGCTTAAACATGGTGGCTCGTGTCTTCTGTCATTAACACGTTTCATTATGTCTTCAGGTAATCGTATCGCCAGTGTTATTTGTCTGTCAGCATGTTCTTCAAGATAGCGTTTTATTGTTTCTTCTATCTGGTCTACAGGTTTTCTCAGTCTGCTACCGTAGGTGTATGTTTCATTCTCAACTATGCCCGACCACAAATATTTCAGTGCATACCATTGAACATATTTCATATCGCATGGTGCCTTGTCATCAACAAGTGGTCTGGTTTCTGGTTTAGCGATTTCTATGGAAAGATTAAGTTTCCTGGTTTTGGCGAGTTCAGAGCCGTAGTGTACTTCGAAAATGTGGCCTTCGCGCCATACAGCTTCTAATGTCTTGTACCATGCGTCTGGACAATCAAAAGCGCTGATCTTAACATGCTTCATTGATGTATCCCTCTTTGACCGACTTTGATTAGTGAGCGGAGCAGTCTATAAAATTGTTTTGCCATTAGAAGGCCAAGGTTGCAAAACGGTGTTTTTTAGATGTGGGTGTAGATGTTGCTGCTTGAATATCGTCCAGTGTCCATTTCGTTCTCGATTTCTCGTAGTAGAAGAATTCTCTTGAAGGTGGGAGGGTGGGTTGAAAACCAAGTATTGATTGTTGTCCATGTTGATTTTGCTTCTTTTTCCATGGCTAGATGCAGTTCTCTCTCATCTAGGACCCCGTCACGGTCAAGGTCATACTCGTCTTTTCGCTTAATTATGCCTTGACATTCTTGTTTTGCCATAGCAGGGTCGCCTATGTAAAAAGTTCTTGCGCCTGTTGTCGGTTTTGGCGAGAGTGAGAGGCCGTAGGTGATTTTGGTTAATGCACTTTGTAGTTGTCTTGGTTGGCCGGTTACGTAGGCGGAGTAAGCATCTGCATAGTGTTCACGCAACCTGCTTAGACCCATTACACATAGAAGCGTTACAATGTAGATAACATATGATATTATTGCGACAACAAAAAGTGCGGCTTTAAAACCACCTTCCTTTTTGTTGCGAGGACTGTTACTGCTCCATCTTGCAGCCTCGAATGTCCCCCAAGCGATCCAGTAAGCAAGAAGAGGTAATGCGGAAAGCATAGTCATGACCAAGTGGTCTTTGTGTTTGATGTGGCCAAGTTCATGACCTATTACTGCTTTTATTTCGTCTTTATTCAATTGTTTAAGCAATCCCTCATGCACTGCTAGTGTGGTGTCGCGGGCTGTTCTTCCGAAAATGAACGCGTTTGGGGTTTCGTCTGGAACAATTGCAAGTCTAGGCATAGGAATGCTTGTTTTTTGCGCTAGTTCTTTCACTGTTAGTTCTAGCCATGGGTTTTCACCTGTCTTCAAGTAGCGCAGATGTGTGGAGCCTCTTACGATTGCTGGGCCAATGAGATACTGTAATAAAAGGAAAAACAGAGTGGCAATGAAAGCCAATATTATTGGAAGTTGTAGTATGAACATGATTACTCCTAAAAATATAACGAAAATTATGCTAATTAGAAGGATAGATATGATCATAGAAAGTTTCAATCGTGCTAGTCTGGCCAAGATCAGAGCCTCATTTTAAGGTTAGAGTTGCTTATAAGAAATAAGCATTTTTCCAGCAACTAAAAGAACCCTTTGTTAAATTATGCACATAAAGTCATTTTAAAATGGGGAACTAACTTTCACGGAATCCTAAGTAAGGATTACAAAGAATTTTTGTGTCTTTTTTGAGTTTTGCTTGGGGGGAAGTACATCACTAACTTTTACAGCCAATTATAGAACGAAAAATAGCATATTTAACTAAAATTTATTCGGGACTAGTTACTTCGACCTTGTGAGTGTGCGCAAAACGTATGTTAAAACGCATTCTTATATAACAACAACTGATAAAAATTTGGAGCGTTTGTAATAATGGGTCAACGCTGGGGTGAAATCAAAGATCCAATTCACGGTTACGTTTACATAACAAAGACAGAGAAAGACATTGTAGATTCTTTTCCGATGCAACGTCTTCACAGACTTCGTCAACTAGCTGGCGCAGAATATGTCTATCCCGGAGCCAACCACACGCGCTTTGAACATTCCATAGGTACCATGTATCTATCTCAGCGACTAACAGAAAATTCTATTCTCTCCCAGTACTTGTCCAAAGAAGAAATTCAAATGATTCGCTTTGCAGCGTTACTTCACGATGTAGGACACGGCCCTTTTTCGCATGTTTTTGAGCATTTGCTTGAGAAGTTCCTTGACAAAACCCATGAAGAAATGACTGTTTGGGTGATACAGAAATCTGAAGTAAGCGACATCCTAGAAAAAGCAGGATACAACTCAAATCAGATAGCGAAGCTCGCCACGGGCTCACTGTGTCGCAAAGGTAAAACTTTTATGGATCAAATTATTCAAAGCGCTGTAGACGTCGATAAACTTGACTTCATTGTTAGAGATACCTATCACACTGGGGCAGAATATGGCAACGTAGATGTGTTCCGCCTAATTTACATGATAGACATCTTGGACAATAACTTAGCAGTTGACATAGGTGCTCTCTCAGCCCTCGAATCGTTCATACTAGCTCGTATAGAATCTTTTAAAAGCATTTACTTTCACCGTGTAAGCAGAGCCGCTCAAATAATGCTCGCTACAGCCATGGAAAAAGCAAAGGACGAATTGGGACTAGTTAATTTTAAAACTCCTGAAGAATACTTGAGCCTAAATGACTATACCGTTTGGACAATGTTGAAACTTTGCGAAAAATCCCGCAAAATCATGGAAAACTTAGAAAGACGAGTACTGCTTAAATGCGCTTATGACCAAACTTTCTATGTTAAAGACAAGACAATCTCAAAACTATTTAGCGCCGAAGAAATCCGCAACGAAATGCGAGACAAAATTGCCGAGAAAGCGGGTGTAAAACCTCAGTTCGTAGTCATAGATGTACCAACATTACCTTCCGTGCCTTATCATCACTCTGCCCTCCTAGAGCCCATGGAAATCCCCGTTTTTCACAAAACAAGAGACGGAAAAAAGGTTCCTCAACGACTCAGTGAAATTTCAAGAATCTTCGAAGCATTGCGGGGGTTCATAAATGCTGTCCGTGTCTACACTGAAGAAAAATACCGCACTGAGGTTAGCAAAGCAGCAGCAAAAATGTTGGGTGAACTTCCCTACTCAGCAAGAATATCTTATTAAAAGGGGGAAAAATTCTTGAAAGCACGCATATTAAAAGGAAGAACTATTGTTTCGGGACGCTGCAAAGGAACAGCGTTAGTGACAAAAAAGCCCATAAGCTTCTTGGGAGGCGTA
>JBHIEO010000054.1:0-5219 GCA_046760665.1 Bathyarchaeia archaeon | reverse complement strand
CTGTTTCAAGATTTGGAGAAGGTATATTATCCCTCTCTTTATCGATAACCGATGTTTTGAGCAGAACATTAAGCTCTTTTAGAGCTTTACCACAATCCTTTACTTTAACTGATATCATAAGCAAAATAAGAGGTGTATCCAATGCTCTAACTCAAATAATATCCTTTACTTCTACGAGAATATACAACTTCTTAGACACAATAAACAATAAAGCTTATAACAATTCAGTGGCCGAGAAACCACCGACTTCTTTGAGTCCTGCTGGAGAACAAGAATTTAGTTCAGAATCATATACAAATATATCATCCTCTGATAATGACTATTTTACTACTGAATCCTATGATTATCCCTATCATAAATTTAATATAACAATAAATGAACTACTTAATGAAATACAAAGGATTAAAGTAACATGGGAAGGTCATAGCACGATTCTTGGAAATATTAGTTTACACATCTATAATTTCACTTCTGGAGATTGGGGTCCAATTTTAGATTATAATAATGGGACAGTGGATTTTAACCTAGACAAAGAATATACAACTGATTTTGAAGATTTGATAAATGATAGCAAAATGTTTATTTTAGTTCAAGATCAAGAAGAATGGACCTATAAATTAACAAATACATCCTCTTTAACCCCACTAGAAGATATAGATGCTATGCTTGATTGGGGTGATGTCGATTCGGATGGAACAAATGAATTAGTAATAATTTCTGGTGCTAATGTATATATTTATAATCACAGTGTGGGAGAATGGTTATTAGAAAGTAATTGGGTTTCTGCTGAATTTTCATCTACTTTATATGAGTCTGGGCTTTGTATTGGAGATGTTGATGGTGATAATTATCAAGAGCTAGTTGTCAGATCAGAAACAGGTGATGATATTTATATTTATGAAAACGGGAGTTCAACAATAGAGTATACTATAACAACAGGTGAGGTGGAGGGAGGCATTGGATGTGGGGATTTGGATGGGAATGGAACTGTGGAAATGTGGTATCTTAATTCATCGGATATAATAATAAGGGAGTGGAACGGAACGGACTTTAGAGTTGCATTAACAACCACTTTTAGTAATAATGCAGCTTCAGGAGACTTAGGAGATTATGATGGTGATGGAGATTTAGAAGTTGCTTTTGCCGATGGTGATCAAGTAAAGATTTTAAATAGTACTTATGATATAGAAACAACATTTAGTGTTTCTATTGATGGTCAACCTCATATTTCTTTTTTTAATCTTTCTAATCAAAATAGTGATGAATTAATAATCTATGATAATAATGGAATTCATGTTTATAACTGGACTGGTTCTACTTTTGTAGAGAAAATAAATTTTGCAGCCGATTCTGAGAGTAGTACCTATAATGAAGAGAGATTTACAGCAGGTGATATCGATAGTGATGGGAGAATTGAACTGTTGGTTAAAGATGGGAATTATTTAAAAACTTATACTTTTATGATAGGTGAGGTATCAACAGACTACATAGAAATTAAAGTAACGAGTTCAACTATAACTGTTAAAAGAATATTTAGTTCTATAAAAATTTTACTGCAGACATTAAATTTGAATGTTGTTTTATCAAGAGTTTATAGTGGTTTAAGAACTCTAACTCAAACACTACAAATAACAGATGCTTTAACACAAATATACAATTCCTTGAGAGCTTTATCTCAGATTCTTTCAATAACAGATGTTTTGTCAAGATTGAGAGAAGTACCCCGAACATTAACTCAAGCACTAAACTTTAACTTCATTATATCAAGACTAACAAACATTTATAGAACTATGGTACAACAAGTAACAGTAACAAGTATCTTAAGCAAAGTGGCATCCATTCTTAAATCCTTATTACAGCTGTTAAAATTGACAGCAGAAGTTAGCAGAATAAAAGTCCATTACTATGATGCTATCCAATACGACCCTCCGAACATAACTGCTGCTACTAGTTATGATGTGAAATTCAACAAAACAATAGAGATAGATAATCTAGGTCAAATAAGAGATGGTTTCATCTCTTTAAGCGTTAGCCTGCCAACAGGAACAGACCTTTGGTATATATACGAAGGGAACATTTGTTCGGGCATAGTTCAGGCATCAGGATCTGGAACTACTGCTTCTTGGACAGCAGATGCCTTATCAAATACTAAAAGTAATGAATCTCTCTGCTATGTCTATACTGACGGGGTAACAGGCTCTTCGTTAACTTTCACTCAAGATACTTCCGTGATATCAAACGATACCACTCAGTTTATAAAGGCAACTTGGACTGTAACAGAGAATGTTGGAGAGGACTTCAATATTTCCTGGGATTTGACAGATTTAATGTATTCTGGTTCCACCTGTTATGCCAATTGTAGCAATTCCAGCTACACAGTAACCTTTGGTTTCAGCAGGATTGTTAAAGGATACGGTGATTGGGTCACGAAAAGCGAGGGTGATAGAATAAAAGTAGGGGATGCTTGGATGAATCAGAATGTCTCGTTTACAAAGGACAATGGTTATACCAATACATTCGATTCGTCTCTAACAATAAACACCACAGCTACCTTGCCGAGTTGTTATGTTCAGCCTAGCGTTAACCTAACGAATTCAACCGACCACGAACAAACAATTGGTGGATATGGCTCAACCTACATCTACTGGAATGCCACTGTTCCAACAGTAGGAGAAACCTATACGATAGACTTCAAAACACCGATATTAAATGTGACGAGGAATGAGACAGAAACAGTAGTAAGCTGGTATCGATACTTCAACATGAACGGCACCTGCGTTGACGTATCTAACGTCCATGTCAACGCATCCATCCCAGAGGATCGAACTGCCTTCACTCTATCAGACAATACTACTGGAGCCATGACAGATGTTACTGATGATCCTGATTACAATGTCTACTTTTATGATTTGGACGCTGATGGATACTCCGACTTGATATCATGGACCATTCCAATCTTATCAGCAGATACAGAGGAGAAGTTTGTAATCGAAGGAAAGGGTGTAACTTGTAGTATGGTTTCTAGAGAGATAACAAACGTTCCCTTGAGGACGATGGAAAGCCTTATTTGGAAGGAAACGATAAAATGCTCGAATTCGGCTAACTCTTCTGTTAGCTACAGCCAGAAGTGGAGGATGCTTCTTGGTGTGAGGGATGTTGAACTCGACGATATAGCCAAGAACTTGCTTTATGACGAATATGGTGCCTACATCATGCTGACTGGAAGCTTGGCAGGGGGGGAGAGTGAAAATAGAATTTTGGAATATGTCTCAGATCCTGTGACGGCGGAGGCTAGATACTACTATCCTGTTGATAGGGACGAGGATTATGTAGTGGACGAGGATGCTTATTTGATCATCAACATAACCATACACAACTGGTCACCGTTCGATGTCAATGAAACGATAGAGAAAGAAATTCCAATAATCTACTTGGAAAATGTAAAGGTCTACTTCAACGACAGCGAGATAGATTCCGAGGACGAGATACTGGGGAAGTATGTTCTGGAAGTGGAATCTATTGATGCTGGAAAAGAGAAAGAATACCAGATCAACGGAACATTTCCAACAGCCACATCCACGCTTTTAATAGAAAGACCAGAACCAGAGAGGGGATTGAAAGTAAGGGTATATAACATAAAGAGTGTAACTCCATATGTTATGAGTGAACTTCATTTCATCCCAGATATAGTTTATAATGAAACACAGGAAGCGTATAGGGTCAGTTATCCTGACCTTGAAGAATTAGAAGCTTTAAATTGGACTTCAAAAGAAGGGAATCCTGATTTCAACTTAGGTTCGTTCGCAGTGGGTATAGAAAAATATGTCTTGATATACTATGGAAAAATAACTCCAATCCCAGATCCTCTGGAAAAATGGATAAAGTTTTTGCAAAGAGAGGTATATGTTCCAGTGATTTCAGTATATTTAGCTAGAAAATTCGCAATCTGGGAGCTCGGGGTGGTTGGGTTTTCTGGATTTTTAGTCATGGTTTTCGTATATTACTATTGGAAGAAGAAAAAGCTCGGTGTTCCGTTTAGGTTAAAACTACCGAAGATAGGGCGACCGAAGATAAGACTTCCTTTCCGTCATTCAAAAAAGAAAGAGAAGGAACCTGAGGTTGAATCTGAAGAGGAATTATTTTAAGGGGTGGATTCGTGAAGTTAATAGACTTGATTAAAATATGTTCGTCAGTCGGCGTAACATTAATACTGATACTGTTGTTGAATTTCGTTAGGTTATACTTCAACGACTTGTTCGTTCTTTCTATTCTTACCGAGATTGTTAAAATCATTTCCGTCCTAATACTTACAAAAAAACTGTTAGGAATAGTAGTTCTCGGGACATTAAATGGTTTGGTATATGGACTTATTGAGGGGTTCAGGACATTCAGTCCAGAATATTTGGTTTTAACAGTAGCAATTTCAATAGTTACAGTTTTAATCTCTGGTCTATCGTTATATCCTTGGAAAAGGAGTAGGAATATGATGTTTTTGGTTTTTTTCCCAATCGGTTTGTTCTTTTCGGTAGTGATATCATATTATTATTCCCTCTACAGCTCGTTCTGGCTTGCTTTATTATCTCCTTTTTTTATGGATTGAATTTTAGCTTTTTATACTCCGAATCCAAAAATTAATCATGGAAAGGAAATGGCTCTACTCTCTGTTTTTATTGTCAGCGTTTATTGTATTCTTTGAAATTAGCAAATTTTATGTGATGTGGCATGAAATCTCACATTTTGTAGTTGGGAAAGGCATACTAAACGGCATCTGTACTCTGAGCGTTTATATAGGTGGTGGGGGGGTTGAATGCAGATTTGTTGAATTGACTTATAATCAATACATTCTCTATGCATTAGCTGGCATAATCGGAGAATCGATGTTTGCTCTGATTCTACTTCTAATACCATATACGAGCAGTTTAGGAGGATATTGGATATTGAACGTGGGTATAAACCATTTTTTGGGTGCTTATAAAGTGGATTTACAAGATACTCACCTGAGTTTCCTGCTCGAACCCACATGGAGAATATTCTTCCTGATAGAAGGAATAGCTGTTTTTGCCTTGAGTTTATATATATTCTATTCCTCTTGGAAAAATTTACGCTCTTAGATTAGATTAGAATAGAATAGAATAACAAGAAATTTTTTTGAAAATCAATTTAAGAGATGAAGTTTTTCTTCAATTTGGAGGATTTTTCATCTTCAAGAACAAACTGAA
>JBHIEO010000053.1:0-5345 GCA_046760665.1 Bathyarchaeia archaeon | reverse complement strand
GCCCCTTCAGATTTGAGATTATAAAGGCAAATTTAAGCCGAATCAACAGCATCACAAAAGGATGGAAAGACTTCGTCGCCTTCGAGGGTGAAGAACAAAGTATTGTAGAAGTCTAACGGACTAATTCCCGTTTCTTCCAACGCAAATTCTTACTTCTACATTTTCTACATTTAACCGCCGAAGGGGCGTTCCGCACGCCACATTCCCGACAAATTTTCATATAAAGCCTATGACGTTGCGCAATAGTTTTCTTCTGCAAATCAGTTACAGGCAATAGCTTGCTCCCCTCATTTGTCTCACGTTTCAAACCCGACAGCTATAAATATACTTTTCCATTTTACCACGAACGCTACCAGTTATCAGACCTTCAATCATACACGTCAACAGAAAAGTTATGCTGATGCTGCTCATGCTTATCTTTTAGCAACAATAAGGATTTTGCAGAACCATGCACAAGAATTGCTCAAATGTTATTCCATAAATTATTCCATAACAAAACTTGAGTGTGAATGTTGCATGGCTACTTAGGTTTTATTTCGTTCAGTAATCTTCTTTCGCCTTTAATCTTTTGAATATTGGTAATGTCTTGAGTTACTTCGAGACATCCGAGGTATTCTCCTTTGAGGTTCCGCACGGGAAAATATCGTATGTGAATCTTTTTTTGGTTCTTGTCTATCCAGAAGTCCGCTGATTTTCTTTTACCACTTCTTAGGTCATTTAATACTTTGTTGACTATGTGAATGCTTTTTGGTGGGTGGCACTGTTGAACTTTGCGGCCGATTACTGCTTTTGTTCTGGGAAAAGCTCTTTCTTCAGCTTTATTAAAGTAACGAACGGTATCTTCTGCGTCCACAAAAGTTATGTCTAGGGGTAGGGTGTTGAGTATCGCTTCTATTTCTTCGGGTGTTAAGCTTCCAGTTTCGAAGTCTATGAATCCTTTTTCCAGCGTCAACTTTGCCTTTTCTCCTTCCCCCTCAGCAGTTTCCACGTATCCAGGTGTGAAACAGCAATATCCGAGTTCGTCACATTGTTCTCTGATTTCTTTCCACTCTTCGGCGTTTATTGTTTGTAAGGCAGCAGGGTAAAGAATGTGGTTTTCCTTATAGATGTGGCCTGCCAAATCTTCGGTTATAGAGTTTCCTGTTTCCGCTAACTGTTTTGCGAAGTCTTGAAAAGTGAGTTTGTCATGTGCTTCTAAGAGTTTGATGAGTTTTTTCTTTTTCTCTTTCAGCTCGTTGTGTTCAGCCCACATAATGGCGGGGGGTTCAGTTATACCATGTTTTTGAAGATACGGGAAAAGAACGTTTTCCTCTCTTATATTGTGTTTTTCCACTTCCATGAGGTGTTCTGCAATGTGTTTTAGTTTGTGTAGTTCTTCGCCAGTTTTCTCAAAATTTTTTGCAGTTTCCACCTTTTGAATGGTGTTTTTCAGTTCTTCTAGGTGTTTGAGGATTGTTTTGTGTTCTTCCATGAAAACGTGGAGTGGATGATCTGTTGGAACCTCAACTTTCTGTTTGTTAAGAGAGTCTCGGAAAATCGCTAGATGTACGTCGCAAAGCTTACGCAGTTCTTCTTGAGGTAGCCCTTCATTCACAAGCTCTTGTTCTACTTGAGCAATTTCTGTTGGACTGACATTTCTTAGAATGTTCTGAAATTTTCTCTTGATTTCCTCGGAGTTTTTTCCTTCGTGTAGCTGTCTGAGTAAATCTTTAATTATTTCCTTTGGAATCTTTTTTGCATGGGGGTTTTTTAGTTCTTTTTTATTTCCCATTTCCCACTAGCTTCCTCTTTAATGGCGACTTAAATACAGCGGATTTATTGCCTCTCTCTTTTTACGTTCTTTAAGATGTTTCATTGTTAAGCATTGTCCCTCCACGGGACAATATTTCGTGGCATGATGAGCGAATATCTTGAATAAAGGTTCCATCGTTTCTTTGTTCAAAAAGTAGAAACGTTTTCTTTTCCTTCTCTCTGAGAACACAAACCCGCATCTCTCAAGCGGTCTGAGATTGTGCGAAATCATGCTTTGTTCCTGGTTGAGGGCGTTAGCGATTTGAGTGACACTTCTCGGGCCCTCCCTCAAGAGTTCAAGAATTGCCAGCCGTGTTGGATTAGACAACGTGGAAAAGAACAGATAACATTTCTCGCTTAAATCACGTTTCATCAGTTTTGCCTCAAAGCAACTAATTGAAGTATTTTTCATATGAAAAATACTTCATGGTTGTATATAAGCTTTACCCTTCAAATTTTTTCAGTCAAAAGCTTTACAACGTTACTCGGCTTTTCAGCAACATCTACTCCAACACTTTTAAATGCCTCAATCTTGCTTTCAGCAGTTCCCACCTTACCCATAACAATGGCACCCGCATGCCCCATACGTTTTCCCTGAGGGGCTGTCCGCCCAGCAACAAAGGCTACTACAAGCTTCGGATACTCTGTAGCAGCTATGTATTCCGCTGCTTGCTCTTCAGCATTACCACCAATTTCACCTATCAGAACAACAGCCCTTGTCTCTCCGTCTCTCTCAAACATCCTTAACGCATCCACAAAGCTTAAACCTACAATGGGATCCCCTCCTAACCCGAAACACGTAGACTGCCCTAAACCGTGCCTTGTCAGTTTTGCCGCAATCTCGTAGGTTAAGGTTCCACTTCGAGAGGCAACACCTACGACGCCTCGTTTGAAAATGTGGGCAGGCATTATTCCCAGTTTACATTCACTTGGGGTTATAATACCCGGCGTGTTAGGGCCAATGATAGTTGCGCCTTGTCGTTCGGCATAAGCCATAATTTGAATAGAGTCTATTATAGGAATGTGCTCTGTAATTATTACGAGGGTCTTAATATTGGCTTCCAGGGCTTCTAATGCAGCTTCAGCTGCAAAGGGTGCGGGAACAAAAATTATTGACGCATTGACGTCGTGTTCTTGAACAACTTCTTTAACTGTATCATAAACTGGAACGCCATGGATTTTCCTGCCACCTTTACCTGGAGTTACTCCCGCAACAATCTTAGTTCCATAGTCTAGCATCAAACGTGTGTGAAAACTACCTTGAGCACCAGTTATGCCTTGCACAACAACTCGCGTATTTCGTCCAACAATAATTCCCATTCGTTGTCATCCTCTCTTAGATATCTCTACAGCTTTTTTCGCGGCTTCCTCCATACCATCTAGAACATGGATTCCTGCTTCTGTGAGTATGCAGCGGCCTTCCTGCTCGTTTGTGCCAACCAATCGTATTACCAAAGGCTTTGCGAAGTCAACTTTCTTCTTTGCTTCTAAAATTCCCCGTGCAACTTCGTCGCAGCGAGTTATACCCCCCAAAATGTTAATAAAAACCACAGAAGCCTTTGGATCTGCTAACAGGATGTCAAGTGCCGCTACAACTTGTTCTTCAGAGGCGCCTCCACCGACATCGAGGAAGTTAGCAGGTTTACCGCCGTAAAGCTGCACCACGTCAAGGGTAGCCATCACCAAGCCCGCACCATTGCCAATTATACCTATGTCACCGTCCAGTTTTACATAAGCTAGGCCTGCCTTTCTAGCCCTTATTTCTTCAGACGTCAACTCGGTTTCATCTTCAGAAAGTAGCCGTGCTTTATATTGAGGGTGGCGGAAAAGAGCATTGTCGTCGATTATGAGCCGAGCATCTGCTGCAACAAATCTCCCGTCAACCGCTTCAACTATAGGGTTCATTTCCATCAGTTCAGCATCATACTCCATAGCAGCCTTGTAGAGTTTTCCTAAGATAGTTGCAAGCTTGAACATTAACTTGCCAGAATACCCCATCTTGCTTACCATTTGTCTAGCATGATAACTTCGAAAGCCTAAAACTGGGTCGATAAACATTCTGATTATTTTTTCAGGCTTTTTGGCTGCAACTTCTTCTATGTCCACTCCTCCCGCAGTGGATGCGATGGCTACGTAGCAGCGGCGAGAGCGGTCGATTGTGATGCCAAAATAAAGCTCCTTTTTTATCTCAATTTTTTCTTCAATCAAGACACTATTGACTTCAAACCCCTCTATTTTCATACTCAAAATTTTCGCGGAAACCTCTGCAACTTCTTCCAACGTGCTGGCAAATTGGATTCCACCTGCTTTACCTCTCCCTGCAACAAGCACTTGAGCCTTGACAGCGTAAGGACTACGAAGCTGAGAGGCAACTTCCTTTGCCTCGGTTGGAGAAGTAGCTACTGCACCAGAAGGTATGGGTATTCCATATTTTGTTAGAATTGTTTTTGTTTCATGCTCAAAGAGCTTCATAAGGGAACGTTCTCCATAGAAGAGGGTTATTTTAAGGTTTGAATGGCGATATAAGTTCTGGTGTCAAGAACTCCATCGACGCTTGCCAACCTCTTGAGGGCGTCGTCTAGCTTTTCTCGCTCAATGACCAATATAGCATCCATGTCACCTGCCACACGGAAAACACGTTGAATTGGAAACCTGAAAATTTTCTCATAAGCTTTCTCGCGTTTTAGAGGTGAGATTTTAAGGAAAACAAAAGCAGGATTTGCTGAAATTCCGAGAAGGGTTAAGCCTTTTTCTGTAACATCTATGAAACCTCTGCCTGTGCGAATGTAGCCTTGATCTCGAAGCTTACGTAAATGTACGTTCAACGCTTGGCGACTTATTCCAAGTTGTGCTGCCAACTCATTTTGCTTAATTCGTAAAGTGTAAATGGAAATTGGGCTGCCCTTTTCATATAGCATGTGAAGCAGCCGTACGGGACGTCCAGTGAGAATAGCTTCGTCGACCAAAGAAGTTTCACCTTGATTTTAGACAAGACAGAACTTTACGATAGTAAGGATTATTTAAACTTACTGCATCCTAAAAATTCAAGACTTTGATGTGGAGTTTTCTTTTTGGTTTTCTTTTTAAATACCGTAATATATTTATTTGCTCCACGGCACCTTAAAAAGCCACAGAAAATTACAGGTCAAGGAGTGAGGCGGTGTAGAATGTCCGAAACGAACTCAGTGATGATCGGAAGAAAGCCAGTGATGAACTATGTGCTTGCTTGTATAACCCTCTTTCACGGGGGAGCAAAAGAGGTAAACATTAAAGCCAGAGGCAGAGCAATCAGCCGCGCCGTGGACGTTGTAGAAGTTATTGGACGACGGTTCTTGCCAGACGTGAAAATCAGCAAAATAGGCATTGGCACTGAGCAGGTGGCGCCCAGAGAAGAGGGTGGTACGCCTTTAAACGTAAGCACAATAGAAATTACGTTGCTACGATAGTATGTGAAATATGTCGCCCCCTCCTTTGCATCGGAGGGCACCAAAAAAGGTGAAAGCACAACTATGCAATTTCTGCTTAAAAAGCGGAATATTATGTTCAAAATGTCA
>JBHIEO010000052.1:0-5349 GCA_046760665.1 Bathyarchaeia archaeon | reverse complement strand
ATCATAAACAACCTCATTTGTGTATCTTGGCGAAGTCTGTTCTGAATTCTGTTAGCTCTAAGAACTCGAAGCTCATATTCTCATGTGTAGAGCCGCGCTGAGTACTACTAATCAAGAACTCTAAATGCCGCACAATTATTCCAATTCAAGTTCGGTTCTTAAACCCTTTGGTGGGTATAGGAACATGTGGCTTTTCTCTGGAGAGAAACCGACTGTTACTTTGTCGGCTTCTTTGAGCCATTCTGCTCCTAAACTTGGTCTTACAACAATGACTGAATCATCATTGACCAAGCGGATTTCGTAACGAATATTGGTTCCTTCAAACCTAACCTTCTCAATAACTCCGTTCAATCCATTAACTAGTTTTTTATGTCCCTTGGTTATTTCGAATGCTTCAGGCCTAATAGCTAACACTATTTTTTCATCTACTTGAGAAACTTCGTTCCTCTTAGAGTTGACTTTCAAGTCACCACGCAGCCTCACGCTAGCCATGCTACCTTCAAATCTTATTACTCGACCTTCGAGGAAGTTAGATTCTCCGATGAAGTTTGCCACAAAAATCTGTTTAGGGTTCATATACAACTCGTAAGGCGTTCCCACTTGAAGTATGCGGCCTTTTTTCATGACGGCTATTCGGTCAGAAATAGCCATTGCTTCAGCTTGGTCATGCGTCACGTGGATCGCTGTTAATCCTAAGTCCTTCACGAGTCGTCTTATTTCGTATCTTAGTTCATTACGGATTTTCGCGTCTAGGGCGCCTAATGGTTCATCGAGTAATAGAAGTTTTGCGCCGGCAGCCAACGCTCGAGCCAAAGCTACTCTTTGCATCATGCCTCCGCTCAACTCTTGCGAAACAGCATCACCCCGTTCATAAAGTCTGACCATTTCAAGCATTTCTCGTCCGATTCTTTCACGTTTCCTTTCTTCCCAAGCTTTGACTGTTGGACCATAAGTTACGTTGTCCCACACGTCCATGTGGGGAAACAATGCGTACTGCTGAAAAACGTATCCTATGTCTCTATCTTCTGGAGGCAAGTCAGTAACCAGCTTGTCGCCGATGTAGACTTCGCCTTTGTCCGGTTTAATTAGGCCAGCTATCATCCGTAAGGTTGTTGTTTTTCCACATCCGCTGGGGCCGATTAACGAAAAATACTCTTTGTCATGCACATGGAGACTTACGCCGTCTACAGCCACAATACGTCCTTTTGCAAAGGTTTTGGTTAAATTCACAAGTTTAACATCAGGCATTTTTAGTCTACTCCAATGGGCTTATTGAAACAGTTAATGTCAACACGGCTGATTATAACTGTTAGTTTCATCTTCTCACAACCATTCTGAAAAGCAAGAGAAGCACCAATGATAAAGCGATTAAGTAGGCAGACGCAAAAAGGGCAGCGGGTATAGCAAGCGCCTCTACCATGTTCACCACTAACGGGGGAACGGTGACATCGCTTCCCATGACCAAAAACGTTGCGCCTGTCTCGCCTAAAGACCGCGTAAAAGAAAGAATAACCCCAGCAAGGATTCCGCGTTTTAGCATGGGAAGCGAAACAGTTTCAATAGCATCATAGGGTGTGGCGCCTAAAGTGCGAGCTACTCCTTCGTACATAGGAATTCCTGAGCCTTCATAAGTCGCTATTGTGGGTTCAACTACCACTGGAACAGAAAACACGATGTGAGTTAGTATTATAAGCCAGAGTCCGGGCGTAGCCAAATTCAAACCGCTCGGTCCCCAAAGAAGAAGCACAGACAATCCTAATGCTGATGAAGGGACAATCAAAGGAATTCTTAGTAAGTAGCGAAGCATCTTGCCCATTCTATAACGTTTCACTAAGTACACAGATGGTATTGCAATGCAAGCGGCTATGTAAGTGGAAATTGCTGCCACTAGAACAGATATTAGAGTAGCGTTCATTAAGGTGCTAAAATAGTTTGGCGGACCAAAAAGTTGGTAGAGCACGCTTCCTTGAAATTTGCCCGTGTCTGGGTCTACAAACCAGTAGGTGCCAACAGAAGTTAACACCACAATTATGGGCACAATAACTATGACAGCAACTATGCTTAGGCTAAAAATGTCCTTAAGCCATCGAGGCTTTCCAGAAAGAACCTTTTCCACCTTTAAAGTTTTGTCTTCAATTCTATGGAAAAAAGGAAAACCAGGGGTTTTTAGGCCACCGCTTCTTTGCATTAAGAAATCTACAAGCAAGATTGCAACAGTTGCAGTAATTATTAGAAGAAAGCCAAGGAAAGACGCCGTTGCCAGCTTGAACTCAGATACCCATCGAACAATAGCCATTGGAGCGGTTGTATGAACGCTGGCGACAACCATGGTTGCTCCGGTTTCGCCCAATGACCTTGCGAAGGCTAGAACTCCACCAGAGAAAAGTGCTGGAATAGAAAGAGGGAAGATTATTTTTCTGAAAGTTGTGAAAGCCGAAGCGCCTAGAGTTCGCGATGCCTGTTCAAATACAGGCTCCAAGTCTTCTAGCTTTCCTTGAAGCGTGCGAACTACGTAGGGAAAAGTTAGCGCCACATGTACTATCAGTATCAAAAAAGGAACGTTAATGAAAGGAATCACGTAGTCTGATTCGATAATCTGCCAAGTAAGTAATGTGGCAACACCAAAACCTGAAGTTGGAATCACCAACGATAACGTGACTATGTCTTCCAAAAAGGCTTTCCCAAAAAACTTCTTACGTGCCAAGAAATATGCGAGGGGTATGCCAAAAATAAAGTCCAAAGCGACAGCGATAATGGAAACACGAAAAGATAAAGACAAATATCTCAGAATTTGTTGCCAATTTGTATCTTCAATAAGAGGGTTAGCGAAAACATCAGCATAGATTTCTGGCCACTTAGTAAGCGTAAAGGAAATCAAGTAAAAGGTCGGCAAAAGTACAAGGACGCCTAAGCTGGCTAAAACTGCTAATGCAGCCATTTGAGAAATAAGTTCTCTGCCGTTGAACCTTTTCATGTACTAGCAATCCCTCAATGCAGAGTTATACTCCTTGATTTTTGACTTTAATCCAAACAGTGAAAAGAGCTTCTAAGGCTTCTCCAGGCAGCGGATTCAATCTAGGGACATCTGTTATATCCGCGCGAACTCCATTTGCTTCATTAAATATCGTCGTATTAAGGGAAACGTTTGGATTTGCTGGTCTAAATCCGTATTGTTGTGCTTTTCGTTGACTGTCTTCTCTTAACAGAAATGAAAGATAAAGCTGCGCGATATCCTTTTGCCAAGGTTCAACCCAAGGTGCGTCAAGAATGACAAATGGATGGTCAGTAAAAAGGGTGCCATACTTAGGATAGACCGCAACCAAAGGCTCACCCCATTTCTTTTCAGCCTTCAAAGCATTGTCTAAAACAACACTCTCATAAACGCTGAAAAAGTGAATTTGTGAAGGCCCTCTTTCTGCCGCCCATCTCCCGAAAAAGCCAGTACTCTTACTGTAATACACAGCTTGAGATTCCAGAGTGCTAACAAATTCTAGAACAGATTCGTCCTTGAAGTCTTCGATTTCTAGTTCCTCGGGTTTCTTACGAGCTGCTTCGGCAAATTCAAGGGCAACTGCCATTGTGCCTCCATTGCTGTCTCGTGGGTCTGGATGCCCAAACTTGAAGTCATAAATTTTCGTTAGGTCATATAGGTCTCTAAAACTAGTAATATTGTATTGTTCAATGAGGGATTTCCAGCCTGCAATAACAACGGGCGACAAAACAGTTCGGTTCCAATTGTCTGGAGCTATCTTTTCTTGGTAGCCTAGTTTTTGCCACATCAGGTTTAAGTAAGGTATCCATATACTTGAGGCGGGGCTCCAAGCAACTGGTTTAACGTTTCCCCAGAGAATTTGAATCACGCTGTCGTGTGTTCCAGTTACCGTAAGTTTAACGTAAATCCTCTCGCCATATTCTTCGAAGTACCATTGTTCAAAAAGCGGAGTAATTTCTTCTATCCAACTTTGCTTTTCGCTCGTGTAAAGAAACTCGATAGCCTTCACTCTAACTTCGCCAAAAATTATGGAGATAAGGGCAAACAAGAGAAAACCTATCAATATGCCAACTAAAAGAAGAATGTAACCTCGTTTCGGGAAAAGTCTGAATCTGCGTTTTCTTTTTTCCAACGTCTTGTCCCCTTTATTAATGCTCTATGTTTCAGAGAAGGAATGTAACAAACGATGTTTCAAATTAAATTTTCCACTTACGCCTTTTTTCAGCGATTTTAAGCGTCTGGTAGCCTAGAAGGCATGTATGAAATTTCAGGTTTGTGGTTGAGTTTCTCAGAACTCTCTTGCAGCTGCAAGAATTCTAACGTAGTCTGCGGTGTCGTCGCATGAATCTGCTACGTGCTCCATCTCCTCCGCCAAGTCTCGGAGGAAAAGCACCGCTGCTGCATTCATATCACTTGAATGTCGAAGAAGAAGTTCCTTTATGCTTTGATATTTCTCGTCGATCTCACCTTCTATCTGGTCGATCGTTATTGCAAGTCTTTTTGCCTCCGATGGTTTCGCTCCGAGCGCTTCAATTGCACGGCGCAGTATTCTTGTAATTTCAACCAGTTTAGTTGCGATGTTAACAAGGGTTTTCCAGAAAACCTTTGGAATTTTCGTTTTAATTATTAAGTCAAGGCTTCTCGCTGCATCTTTAACGTGATCCGCCATCTCGTCCAACCTTTTAACGAGGTGCATTATGTCTTCGCGATCTTGGGGGGGCATTGTGTCTTTTGTTAGTTCTTCGAAAATGGTTCTTCGCAGCTCATCGATTTCATGTTCAATTTTAGACAAATGCCCAATGTATTTTTTCGCCTCGTCCCTATTGTTTCTTGCAGCGGCTGCCACGGCTTTCTGCAAGTCAACAACTGTGTCTGTAGCCAAAATCATTTGTCTATCTGCAAGTTCAAGAACCTTAGATTTACGCCTTCTCGCAAACCATTTTTCCACAGTTCTCACCTTTCCTCAAAATCATATTCTTTTACATATAAAAACTCTTCACACTTACAATCCAAAATTTCAATCCCAGCAACTAACTATAAACCTAGAAACATTGCAACTTAGATGCTCAACTTCAAACAAGCAAAGGTTAGTGCTTATATGAAATCTGGACGCTAATAAAAGACGGGGTTTGAGGTAACTGAATGATCATAGTAGGATGCTGTGGCTACCCCGTAGCCATGAAGGAATATTATGAAAATTTCGGTTTGGTGGAGCTTAACGTTACCTTTTATAAATATCCTAGAACGTCGACGGTTGAAAGATGGAGGGAAAAGTCTCCTGCAACTTTCGAGTTTTCAGTAAAGGCCCACAGAAACATCAGTCACGTCTATCGACTAAAGCCGCGAAAACCATGTAT
>JBHIEO010000051.1:0-6122 GCA_046760665.1 Bathyarchaeia archaeon | reverse complement strand
GATATAATGGATGTGAAATAATTCCTTAACTTATAGAAAAAAGTGGTGGTTGCGATATAGGCTATCTATCAAAAACGTGACGAAAGGAGAAAGGAGAATCCGCCTTAACCACAACCCCACGAGTAGAACTAAATTCTATAATTAACTTCTATATAAAGCTTTCACAAAAGAGTTTCTGGAGAATAGGTTCTTGACTCAGAAATTTTTATTCTTCTTAAGCTTCTCTAAGATCACCGAATGCTCTATGAGGAACCTTTTGGATAGTGGATGAACATATACCGGACCTAACGGTGTTCATAAAAGTGTTACCTTCGGAAATCAGTGTGCCGATGATTTCTGTACATCTATTTTTTTGTTCAGTTGTATAATTTGCAGAGTGGAAAAAAGTAAATAAATTGATTGCTTTTTTATTATTTATATAATTACAATATATGCTATTAAGCGAAATACTAAAGTTCTGAGATGTGGAAAGGTAAGAGGAGAAGGTTTATGCCTATAAGTAAAAAGGAATTTGAAAATGGGAAACTTTATAGTAAAGTGGAAGAGGAAATAGTTTCGTTTCTAAACGAAAGAAAAGAACGGGCTTTCACGTCCCAAGAAATAATGGGAGGAATACATTATCACACAGAGTTCAGCACTCCTGAAATTACTAAGATGTCAACTTTCGCCATAGCAGATTTTACTGCCCTTCTTTATGATCTGGCAAAGAGTGGAAGGATTAAGATGAAAGTCGTTAGAAGTCGAATGTATTTTATGGCAGCTGGAGACGGTGCAGCTCAATGTCCTCAGTGTGGATTAGAAGTTGCTAAGCCGAAAAAAACTTGGAAAATGGCTGGGCGTCCAGACAGAAAAGGTAAGAGGCTACAACTTCATATAGGCCTTTATAAATGTCCTAAACATGGAGTTTTCAGAATAGTCTTAAGCAAGAAAAAAATTAAAGCCCGCGAGCCCAAACGTAGACGAATAACAAAGGAAAAAATGCTCAAAAAGCGCATTAAAATGAAAAGAGCGGCAGAAGAGAAAAAGAAAAAAAAGAAGAAATTAGGCGATTGGCCACTCTTCTAGTAGCACTGGGGACTTACATTTCTGACAGTTAAACAGTGATCCGGGTGAAGCAAACTGTTCACGCTAGAAACGAGACAGAAAATTTATCAAATCGGCAACGTCAAAATCGGGGGACAGCCTGGTGAATTGCCTACTGTGCTAATCGGCAACATCTTCTACAAAAGGATGCCAGAAGTTTCAAATCACAAGGAAGGCAGTTTTAACAAGAAAGCAGTTTTAACATGGATTAGACTTGCTGAGACTTTTTCTGAGAAAAGTGGGGTGCCCCATTTACTGGACATTATGGCAATGCACTCAGAAGCAATGAGTAAATACATTGCATTCATTTCAGAGCAAACTAGTAGTCCCTTCCTAATTGATGGTGCTAATCCCGAGACGCGAATAGCAGCTTTAGATACAGTTAAGCAGCTTGGACTCGAGAAACATGTTATATTCAATGGAATTACACCTAAAACTCCACAAGAGGAATTAGTAGCCATACAAGACTCTAATGTAAACATGGCGATTCTTATGGCGTACAACGAATTTGACTATTCTCCAAAAGGCAGAATTGCCATGCTTGAAGACTCGACAGGGCAGACTGGACTGTTTAGTATGGCAAGGAAAGCAAAGGTAGAAAAAATGCTTATAGACACTGTAGTTTTCGATGTACCTAGCATTTCTTATGCTGTAGAAGCTATTAAGCTTGTGAAAAAAGAACTGGGATATCCTGCTGGCTGTTCACCTGCTAACGCGATGTACTCTTGGAGACGCTCATTAAAAGGTTCGGTTTTAACTGAAGGCTTTGCAGCGTCAAACGCATCGGCACACGCAATTGCCCAGTGTTGGGGCGCAGATTTTCTCATTTATGGACCAATAAAACAAGCTAAAAACATGATTTCTTCATGTGCCATCAACGATGCCATAATTGCCTACCATGCTATGAAACATTTTGGAATCAAACCGTTGATTAAGAGTCATCCTCTTTACAAAATTTTCTAGCTTAGTAAAGCCTTAACTTTTTCTACACAATCCTGTGCGTCTACGGCATAAGCATTAAGTTCATAATCCTTACATGTTTGTTCCGAAACGGCGTTACCTCCTATTATCACTTTTATTTTGTCTCGAAGGTTTTCTTTTTTTAAAATATCTACTAAATCTTTTAAGTAAGGGACTGTTTCTTCCATGGAAATGGAGATGGCTATAATTTGTGCTTTTTCGCGCGTTGCAGCTTTCACAAATTCTTCAGGAGCGATGTCTACTCCTAAGTTCACAACGTGAAAACCTGCTGATTGAAGCATTGCGGCTACGATATCTTTTCCCAAGCTTTGAATGTTTCCTTTTAGGGAGCCGATAACGATTTTTCCTTTTACCATAGTGGAGTCAACCTCTAAATATGGCTCAAAAACTTTGAAAGCCTCCCGCATCGCTGAGGCAGATGAAGCGACGTCGACGACAAAGTACTCCCTTCTTTTGTAACGTTGGTCAACAATTTTCATCGCTTTTATGAGCATGTTTAAAGCTGTGTTAACTGAAATTCCTCGATCTATTATTTGTTCAGCTATTTTTTTTGCCTTTTTCACGTTGCCGATGATGACGGCGTCTTTCAGTTCTTCTAGAGCTCTATTGCTCAACTTTTAACTCACCATGGGAGAATTTTTGTGTAACTAAATATTATTAATCTCTTTCAGCTTTAAATCAGTACATAACCCCACATTTTTAGGTGGTGTAACAAGCTTTATATCGGTTTGTTCTTTCTAGCATGAACGGTTTGTGATATGTGCGAATTCACAGTATTTCTGAACAAAGAAATCGTTTACAACGATGTGGTCTATGCGAAGACTGAAGGGAGTAGGGTGTTGTTGAAAGATGTTTTGGGTGTTGCAAAGACTATCGAAAACTGTAAAATTGTTGAAGTTGACGTGAGTTCAGAACGGTTAGTTCTTTCTTCAAGGCAGTAATGTTGAAAAAGACCCAAAAAGCTGAATTTAACAACTACTATCTCATTCACCTAGAGATTCTATTGCTTGTTGCAGAATCCTTCGCTAACATATCTATTGCATCTTGAACAAGGCACCTCGACAGAAGGATTTCAAAGTAGGTGTACTTGTACTACATTTTATTTGTCTCGTCTTTTAGCGATGAAGTCTTCTACCCATTTTCTTGCTAAATCGTCTGGAACCTGTACTGGTGGATGCTTAAACGCGTAAGAGGAGATGCTGATAAGGGGACCTGTAATACCTCTGTCTTGCGCTAACTTTACAGCTCTTATAACATCTATTGCTACTCCTGCGCTGTTAGGCGAATCTTCAACTTCTAATTTCGCTCTTACCGTGACTGTTTGGTTTCCAAACTTTCGTCCCTTTAGGAACAGGTAGCATATTTTCTTGTCTTTAAGGAAGGGAACATAGTCAGATGGACCGATGCGTGTTGGTACCTTATAGGGAACGAGGCTTGTAACTGCCTCTGTCTTGCTTATCCGTTTTGTTTTCAGCCTATCTTCTACTGTCATGTTTAAGAAATCTGTGTTGCCACCGAGGTTAAGCTGATAAGTTTCCTCGATTTTGATTCCTCTATCAATACATAACTTTACCAAATTGCGGTGCAAGATGGTAGCGCCAAGCTGGCTTTTTATGTCGTCGCCTGCGATGGGTAAACCCTTTTCTTCAAATTTTTTGCTCCATGTTTTGTCTGAAGCAACGAATTCTGGGATGCAGTTAACGAAGGCACATTTTGCGTCAAGACATGCTTGAGCATAGTGGTGTGTTGCGATGTGACTTCCTACTGGAAGAAAGTTTACTAACATGTCAGCCCGAGTCTCTGCAAGAACCCGTGCAACATCAGGGCTCTCAACTTTCTCACTATTATCAGCATTGAAGGGCACTTTCATGTGAGATGCAACTCCATCAAAAACAGGTCCCGGCATCACTTTTACTCCTAGATGAGGTACAGTGGCAAATTTTGCACAAACATTTGGTTCAGTCCAAATAGCGTCAGCCAAGTCTTTACCAATCTTCTGCTGGTTAACTTCGAAGGCGGCTACAAACTTTATGTCTCGAATATGGTATCCTCCGAAGTTGACGTGCATTAAGCCAGGTACTTTAGTGTCTTCTCTAGCATTTTTGTAGTATTCAACGCCTTGAATGAGGGCTGAAGCACAATTTCCGACACCTGCAATCGCAACTCTAATTTCCATGAAAGTTCCTCGACAAGATTAATCACTGTAAATATAAAGTATTTTGGCAGTCACAGGACATTAATTTACGCGATATATAGACAAGCTCTGAATATAATTCATGTCTAATCAAATGTCAATTTTCAGACAGACTTTTTGTCGGCTGTATGCATGTGAACAGCTGCTCGGTAGGCGTAAACTACCGCAGTAAGTGCCGAGTGAATTAGGATCCCGAAGAGGGAGTAAAGAGGTATACTGAAGATGACTCCGATGAAAATGTAGATGTTATAGATGTTTCTTCTGCCAGCGATTCTCCTAAAGACTCGTTCGAATCGCCCGTAAATGTCTAGACTAACTTTCATAGTTCTGCTGAATTGGTCGTAACATAATCTATAGAAAGCTATGAACATGAGTGCGAACATACAAAGTTCAAGGGGTAGGAGACCCTCGTTTCTGCTTAAGAATAGAGCCAAAGCAATGAGCCATGAAAACTCGAAAAGCAAGTCAAATGCGTGCTCCATTCGGCCTAGTCTCGTTTCTCGTCGTTTTATTCTGGCAAGTTTTCCATCCAGCCCGTCCATGACGCCGACTACAAACGTCAAAATTGATCCAATCAAAAGTTGCCCAGAAAAGAAAAGATATGTTATTGACCATGCTAGTACATTTGTCATTATGGTTAATTGGTTTGGGGTTACTTTCAAATCGGATAAGTGGTAAATGATCGTGTTTTCTATTGGTCTATGTATGTAGTGGGCAATGAAGTCCGATGCGCCTCGCTTCTTCTGAGTGGCTTTCACGAGTATTCTTTTGCCGCGTTCAAGGTCTTGTTTGGTATCTATGTCCGCCCAATAGTGTCCACTTATGTCGATTACTTTTGCGTCTTTGTTCAAGGCTGCAATTCGAACAGCGTCTACTAGCTCCACTGCTTCTTGTTGTGCAGCCTCTTTGGCATATTTGAATATTTTAGGTGAGCAGAGGAAGAGTCCTGTATCTACCCCATTGAATGGGTTAATTGATTTGCCGATTTTGATGATTATTCCGTCTTGTTCAAGCACCTTGTTGTCGTCAGATGTGTAGTCTTTTCTGTCGATTGCCAGAATAAGAGTGTTGTCAAGCTTGCACTTTAGAAGAGTTTTTGCGATGCTGGGGTCAAAGATGTGGTCTGACATACAAAGTATAAAATTTGTTTCGAAAATCTCTTGGGCAGCTAGAAAAGAATGGAGGTTGCCTTTCTTCCAGTTTGAAGCTGTTATGTAATGAATTTTGAGTCCCGCATATTTTTCGCCAATCTCCTTGCGAATCATATCTCCTTTGTATCCAACTACTACCCAAACGTCTTGAACTCCAGCTTCCTTGAGATTATGCAGAACTCTTCCTAGCAATGGCATGCCCGCTACAGGTAGAAGCCCCTTAGGTTTCTGCGTAGTGAATCCTTCAAGTCTGTTTCCTTTACCTGCAGCCAAAACTAATGCTTTCATGGAATTATCTTCCTTTATGGATGGTAGGATTATTGCTTTCGCTGGTTTAGCGGTTGCGGTTTCCTTGTATAAATTCTTCAACCCACTCCTTGGCGATGTGGTCTGGCACTTGAACTGGCGGATGTTTGAATGCATATGCTGAGATGCTGGTTAGCGGTCCCCCTATGCCTCTGTCTAAAGCTAGTTTAGTAGCTCTAATGACGTCTATAACCATACCTGCACTGTTTGGTGAATCCTCCACTGAAAGTTTCAAATCGATGGTTACAGGGGTGTTTCCGAACTTGCGACCTTTTATATACATGTGGCAAACTTTATTGTCCCTTAAAAAGGGAATGTGTCCGCTTGGACCTGCCCAAGTTTGGACATCGTAGGGTACAAGGCTTGTGATGGCTTCGGTTTTGCTGATTCGCTTAGTTTCTAACCTG
>JBHIEO010000050.1:0-6361 GCA_046760665.1 Bathyarchaeia archaeon | reverse complement strand
GCAATCCAACCTTCAGTCAAAGCTTTGTAAAGCGCTTTTTCGTCTATCACTGGGCCTCTGGCGTTGTTAATCAAAATGGCTGTCTTCTTCATCAACCTAAGTTTTTTCTCATTTATCAGATGATAGGTGTCTTTAAGTAATGGAACATTGACAGTGACAAAATCTGCTTTTTGAAGCAGTGTATCAATTTCTACATACTCAAGGTTTAGCCTTTTTTCTAAGTCTTGTCTGCGAACTACATCGTGATAAAGAACTTTCATGTCGAATCCTTTTGCTCTTTTTGCAATGGCTGAACCTATCCTTCCTAATCCTATAATTCCTAAAGTTGCGCCATAGACATCTCTTCCTTGAAACATAGTGGGGTGCCATCCGACTTTCCATTTTCCATTGCGAACATATTTGTCGGCTTCAACAACTCTTCTCGCTACAGCCATTAGAAGAGCCCAAGCGAAGTCGGCAGTAGTTTCAGTTAACACGCCTGGGGTGTTGGTGACATATATGCCTCGCTCCGTAGCGTCTTTCACGTCGATATTGTCGAATCCCACGGCAAGTTGAGAAACGATTTTCAGGTTGGGTGCTGCGTCAAACACCTCTGCATCTATCTTGTCCGATAAGAGTGTGGCTAATGCATCAACTTCGGCTACTTTCTCAATAATTACTTTCTTTGGTGGTGGGGCATATTCAGGCCAAACCTCTGCGTCAAATTGTTCTTTGATTTTGTGTAATCCTTTTTCGGGCAATTCTCGGGTTACATATACTCTAGGCTTCTGCACTGTTAAACACCTTAATGTTTGTTCAAATGGCACATCAAATTTATTACGTTTTCCACTTTACAATAAACTTCGTTAAAGTTGACATGCTGGAAGATTTACTTTATTGCTTGGTTTACTTCTTCCTTGAATTTTTCTTTATCCATGAAAAATGTTTCTATTGGTCTAGCGTTTACTATAACCGACTTATTCTTACGTTTTATCGATTCCTCTGGCTTTTCCACTCATTTATTATTTCAATTTTCATGTTCGGGGCGACTTCCATAATCGTGTTCTCGATTGTTTTTGCAAATTGGTAAGAAAATTGGCAAACTGGACTATAGAAGACTATTGCTTTGCCTTTGTCTTCCTCTAGAGGCTCATATTCTCCTACTGGTGCAACGGGTTCATAACTACCATGTATAGGTAAATATAGTAAGTTTTCTTCGCCTTCCGGTATTGGTGTAAACCCGTATTTTTCGTAAAATTTAGGTAATGACAAAAGTTCGCCTGTGTTAAACGCTTTTGCCAAGACGAATTTGCAACATTTATTACTCAAGCATGTCTTTTCTTGTTTTGCGTCTTCAATTACGCTTTTTAGAAGTTTTTTCCCTAATCCAAGTTTCTGTGCTTCAGGTGTAGGATTATAAATGCAGTTAATTACCAGAACGGTTTTTCTTCTGGAGATCCTAATCTTGTCTGCTTCCTCCGGAAAATAGAGTATTTGAGCAGCCGGTTTTTGGTTGTAGTAAGCGATTTTTGCACAAGAACCATATTTTCTAAGCATTTCCTGAAGCCATTCCCTTTTCAAGCTCATTCCTTGCTGATGAATTGGGTCGTTCAATCTTTTTGAAGAGCAAACATAGATGAGATCTTCTATGTTTGTTTCATGAAGATTTTCAATTTTTAATTTTTTCTGCAGCCGCATTTTTTCTCACTTATATTAGTTTTCACTGAGTTGTTTATCCTTTGAGTTTCGTTAATCGCTGAAGAATTTTATCCACATCTATAATTTTATTACTTTCAATAGAAAAAGCATGTAGTGCTGGCGAAGTCATGGTAAAAATCAAAAACAAAAAAGCTCTCATAGAAAACGCAATGTCCAAGCTTGATAAGAAAGCTCGAAGACTAGCATTAGATGCCCTAGAAGCGGCATTAGCTGCTGCAGATCCAAAAAAGATAATCAAGTCAAAGGTTACAGTGCAAAATAACTTCTTTAAAATTGATCAGTACAAATTCAATCTGAACAAGTTTCGCCATATTTATGTTGTTGGCGGTGGAAAAGCAAGCGGAAAGATGGCTGAAGCTCTCGAGTCAATTTTTGGAAATCGAATATCAAACGGAATCGTTAACATTCCTTACAACAGTGGTCCTTGTAAAACACACAGGATTAAACTTCAGGAGGCTAGCCATCCACTTCCTGATGAAGCTGGAATGAGGGGTGCAAAAAAAATGTTGGATTTAGTTAGTCATGCTGAAGAAGATGATTTAGTTATATGCTTAATTTCTGGGGGTGGGTCGAGCTTGATGTCGCTGCCTCGCGATAAAATTACTCTAAACGACAAACAGAAGGTTGCCGATGCATTGCTGAAGTCAGGTGCTACAATAAACGAGGTTAACGCTGTGCGAAAGCATATCTCAAATTTTAAAGGAGGAGGACTTGCGAAAAAGGCTTATCCTGCCACAATTATTAACTTGATATTATCTGATGTGATAGGTGACCCTTTAGATTCCATCGCCTCTGGTCCCACAGTTCCCGACTCGACAACATTTAGCGATGCTATAGAAATCTTGCGAAGGTATAATCTATGGGAAAACATGCCGCAATCTGTCAAAAACGTGCTTGTTAAGGGACAGGAGGGGTTGATTCCAGAGACGCCAAAAAAAGGAAATGAATTGTTTAGAAAAGTCTATAACATTGTTATTGGGAACAATCGCTCAGCAGCTTTGGCTGCATGCGACAGTCTCAAGAAAGCCGGTTTGCCCTCGCTTCTTCTTACGTCTTTTCTTGAAGGTGAAGCTAGGCACGTGGGAACAATGTTAGCCTCTATAGCAGAAGAGATTGAGGCTTCTGGAAACCCGTTGCCCAAACCATGTGGAATTGTTGCTGGCGGAGAAGCTACAGTCACTGTTGTGGGAGACGGAAAAGGTGGAAGAAACCAAGAAATTGTATTAAGTGCAGCTTTTAAAATTTCTGGAATGAACGGCGTTGTCATTGCTTCACTTAGCACCGACGGTATAGATGGTCCAACCGAAGCGGCGGGTGCCTTGGCAGATGGAAAAACTATTGTTCGTTCTCAAGAGCAGAAGCTGAATGCAAAAAGCTTTCTTTCTAACAATAATTCTTACAGTTTCTTTTCAAGTCTCGACGACCTGATTTTCACAGGTATTACAGGAACTAATGTCAACGATGTCTCAATAATCATTGCAATAAATGATTAGCAACTATTTTATTACAATTATGATGTCTCCTTCGTTTACTGAAGTTCCTTCTGTGACATTGACTTTTTGGACCTTTCCAGCTTTTGTTGCCGTTATTTCGTTTTCCATCTTCATTGCCTCAAGGATACAAACCACATCGCCAAGCTTTACAATGTCACCTTTCTTTACTTTAACCGAAGCTATTTTTCCAGCCATAGGCGCTGCGACAATCCCTTCCTCCCTAACTTTTCTTTCAATCTTCGCTACAACTTTTGCGACTTGTTTGTGGGTGGCTATTCTTTTAGCAGATTCTTGTAGTTGCGCCTTGAAAAGCACGTTGTTAACTTTCAAATTGAAAGGAGCATGTCTATCAATTTTCTTCAGTTCAACTTGATACTTTTTTCCTTTAATGTTAAGCGTAAAAGGCGAAATAACTTTGTCCCTGCTTTTTCTTAATTTTACTACAAATGGCTTCTCGTTTACTCTTGCTTCAAATAGTCGTTTGCCTTGTTTTTTAACAAGCTCCACTCTGTAGGTTCGATCTTCAATTCTTATGTTGTATTCAGACACGCTCTTAACCAGCTTGTCTGACCATTTCTTGTCTAGCTGCTAAAACCCATGGCGAGATTTTTCCTGTTCCAGCTTTTCTAACAGGAATCAATGCTTTAGTCTCATAGGTGCTTTTGAGAAAAGCTGCTACAGCCACTGAAAGCGCTGCAACTTCTTCAAGTTCCTGCTGTTCTGGAGTCAAAACCACAACTTTTCTTTTCGC
Organism: Bathyarchaeia archaeon; assembly: GCA_046760665.1. Taxonomy (GTDB): domain Archaea; phylum Thermoproteota; class Bathyarchaeia; order Bathyarchaeales; family SOJC01; genus JBHIEO01. The sequence continues at coordinate 2,419 of JBHIEO010000050.1, read as the reverse complement.
TTTTCTTTTCTTGAAAAACTCTATCGCGACTTTTGGAAACAAAGCATAAGTTAGCTCGTCTTCCTCGTTTTTTATGTAGGTCTTCACCTCTTCAGGTATTTTACCGAGTTCAGGTTTAAGCAGATCTGCTGGACGACATTTGATGGGCTCTTCATCACCGATTATTTTTTTCTTTATTTTTTCCTTTATTGGAGCCGGTGGATTACCATAGAATCCCTTTACATAGTCTTTCACTTCCTTTGGCACAATTTTGTAGCGTTCCCTCGACAAAACGTTAAAAACAGCTTGTGTCCCCACCAGTTGGCTGGTAGGAGTGACGAGAGGTGGATATCCTAACTCTTCTCGAACACGTGGAACCTCCTTCAAAACCCTGTCAAGCTTGTCCAAAGCGTTTTGTTCCTTTAACTGCGAGATTAGGTTAGAAAACATTCCTCCCGGAATCTGGTGCATTAGAATAGAGGTGTCTACTCTTTCAGCCAAAGGACTGATCAAACAGAGAGGCTCATAATATTTTTCTCGCAGACTGCGAAAGTATTCGGCAATTTCAACTAATAATTCCATGTCAAGTCCCGTTTCATACTCCATGTCTTTCAACCCAGCTACCACGCTTTCAACAGGTGGTTGAGACGTTCCCCAAGCAAGAGGAGAGAAAGCGGTGTCCAAAATGTCGGCTCCAGCTTGGCAGGCGCGTAAGTAGGTCATCATAGCCACGCCGCTGGTGCTGTGACAATGCATTTGAACTGGCAAGCAGACCTCCTTTTTTAAAACTGAAACAAGTTTGTAAGCTTCTTGGGGCATAAGCATGCCCGCCATATCTTTGATGCATATGGAGTTGCAACCAAGTCCGGCTAACCTCTTGGCTACTTTCAGATAGTAGTCTATTGTGTGAACGGGGCTTATGGTGTAGCACAGTGAGCCTTGGGCGTGAGCACCAACTTTTTTCACGGTTTTTATAGCGATTTCGAGGTTGCGTGTATCGTTTAGTGCATCGAAGATGCGGAATATGTCGATGCCGTTTTCTGCAGCTTTTTCCACAAACTTGATTAGAACGTCGTCGGGATAGTTTCGATAGCCTACCAAGTTTTGTCCCCGTAGAAGCATCTGTAAAGGTGTTTTTCGAATGTGTTTCTTTAATGTACGCAGGCGTTTCCACGGGTCTTCGCTCAAGTAGCGTATACAGACATCGAAAGTGGCGCCTCCCCAAACTTCGATAGAAAAAAACCCTACTTGATCTATTTTTTCCGCTATTGGAACCATGGATTCGGTTCTCATACGAGTCGCCATCAAAGACTGATGGGCGTCTCTGAAGGTGGTGTCAGTGATTTTGATACCATTAGCCAAGAGAAATCCCGTTTGAATGACGTTAAGATTAGTAAACAACCTTAGCTTATATTTTAACTTACTCCTTCGGACAGAAGGATAAAGTTAGGATGTACAGAAAAAGGGGAAGATGAATTGTCTTCATTGAAGCTTGAAGTGGAGAATGTTATTGATAAATCAAAACGTTGGAGGGCAATAGATAGCAGTAATTCCTTCAAAGAGGAATGTTCGGATGTTTCTTTGGTGGTCGTGACTCACGTTTAGTGATCAGCATTTCTAAGGCGCTGATTAATTTCGGTCTCGTCTGTGATGGCTCAATGACATCGTCGATATAACCTTTCTCCGCAGCAATGTAAGGATTTGCAAATTTTTCACGGTATTCTGCTGTTAATTCCTTCTTTCTCTTCTCAGGATTTTTCGCTTTTGCGATGTCTTTTCGGAAAATGATGTTGATTGCTCCTGCGGGGCCCATGACGGCGATTTCTGCAGATGGCCAAGCGTAATTTATGTCCGCGCCAGAGTGTTTACTACCCATGACGTCGTATGCTCCTCCATACGCTTTGCGGATTATAACGGTGATTTTTGGCACGGTGGCTTCGCAGTAAGCGAAAAGCAGTTTTGAGCCATGACGTATTATTCCACCGTGTTCTTGGTCTACACCTGGTAGAAAGCCAGGGACATCTTCGAAAGTGATGATGGGAATGTTGAAGGCGTCACAGAACCGTATGAAGCGTGCTGCTTTGGTTGAAGAATTTACGTCCAAGGCTCCTGCGAAATATTTTGGCTGGTTTGCCACGATCCCTATGGAACGACCATTTAGTCTTGCGAAGCCCACTACTATGTTTGGGGCCCAAAGAGGCTGAACTTCCAAGAATTCACCGTTGTCCACCACTGCAGCGATTACTTCTTTCACGTCGTAGGGTTTGGCGGGGTCGTCTGGTACAATTTCTTCTAAACCGTCATCGATGCGGTTCGGGTCATCACCGGTTTCTTCAATAGGCGGATCTTCCATGTTGTTAGAAGGTAAGAAGCTGAGAAGTTTCTTAATGAGTTCTATACATTCCTCTTCGTTGTCAGCCATGAAATGACAGACTCCGCT
>JBHIEO010000049.1:0-6467 GCA_046760665.1 Bathyarchaeia archaeon | reverse complement strand
GTTAGGGCAAGCATTTTCACTGCTGATAAAGCAGCGTTTTCGGGTCTGGGAACATAAGCTACCGCAACACCTTTCGGCGTTACTGCTGAAGAAAAGCATTTAACCCATCCAAACTTTTCCGAATCAGGTGGGCAAGCAATGACTGGATATTTTGTAGAGCCCGCTACAACGCCTGATAGAGCGTCGGACAAGCCAGCAACCGTAACAAAAACTATGCGTCCGCCTGTTTTCTCGTATTTTTCAACTTCTTCTAAAAGTTTTTTGGGGGTCTTGTGAGCAGAAGCAATCACATATTCGCACTTTACGCCAAAATCTTGTAAGAAATTAATAATGCGTGAGGCAAACTCGTAATCTCTCTTTGAACCCATGAGAACGACAACTTTTCCTTGTGGCATGTTTCCTATATTACGAGAAAAAACGATTTAAAACTAACCACCCAGCCGCTCGCTCACGCTGACACTTAGCTCATGAACGATAAGACTTGCTTTTTCTCCCTGATCCGAATCATGGAAAGGTTATATCAAAAGTATATCCAAGCGGGAGAGATGGAACTTGTAAGTTATCTAATTGTTATCACAACTCCTTTCGTTACATTGAGAACCAGACCTCACGAGGAAACTTTCACATAGGTTTAAAGCTTAATTATGAAGGCTTCTTTTATTTTGGGCTAAGGTGTAAAGGCTTTGAATGTAGACGAAAAGTTTGAAGAACTAAAAAAAGAAATGTTCGATAAGTTTTTCGAGAAAAACCCTCACTTTGCCAGTTACTTAGGCCTCCACGATCCCTACGATTATCTGCTTCCCAAAGGCGACACCGCACATGTATTAGAAAACTTGAAAATGCTTGAAGAATACGTTAAACGCATGAAAGAAACAATCGATTATGATGCCTTAAATGACGCCAATAAAATAGATTGGCAAGTATTGGAAAAGGCTCTCGAAATGTCCAAGTTCGAAATTTATGAACGTCGTATGCATGAACTAAACCCCGACGCTTTTGAAGAAGTTGGCGGTGTGTTCTTTTCTATGATTACTAAGGATTATGCTCCTTTAGAGAAGCGAATCGACGCTATCATTGCAAGGCTCGAAAAACTCCCGAAATACTTGGAAGAATTTCGGTCAAGGTTTGAAAACTCAAAACCTGTAAAGTTATGGACTGAGGTGGCTATTCAATCAGCACAGCAAATACCTGGATTATTTCAATTCATTGCCGCATCGACAAAAGGGAAGATTTCAGACGAACTTCATGGAAGACTCGTAAAAGCCGCAACTAACTTGACGCAACCATTTCAAGAACATATGCAGTGGCTTCAAAATCTAAAGTCCAAGACAATTGAAAGCTGGGCTCTAGGTAAGGAAAAGTTTGAGAAGCTACTCAAGCTTCGCGGTCTTGGAATGACTTCCGAAGAAATTTACGAACTTGGCGTTAAATACCTTAAGGAACAAAAAGAGGAAAGAGCACGCATAGCGGCCCAGATAGCTCCGGACAAAAGCGTCGAAGAGGTCATGAAAATGATTGAAAAGAACGCCCCAAAAACTTTTGAAGAGGCCTTGAGAGCAACAAAAGAAGCAATGGAAGAAGCAAAACAGTTCATTATTGAAAACAACATTGCTACAGTCTACGAAGAAGACAAGTTGATTGTTGAAGAAACTCCCGCTTTTTTAACCCCTCTCATTCCTTTCGCAGCCATGATGATGCCGTCAAGATTTGACAAGCCAATGATAGGCATCTACATCGTCACCCGCCCAAAAAACATCGCAAACCTAGGTAACCACCTAAACTATGCAACCATCCGAAACGTTGCTGTTCACGAGGCTTTTCCAGGACATTTCCTTCAAGGCACAATCTCGAACAGAAGCTCACTAGTGCACATGCTTGCTCCAGGAACCGAAACAATTGAAGGTTGGGCTCATTATTGTGAACAGATGATGATGGAACGTGGATACATAACAAGTTTGGAATCTAAGCTAATACAGATCAACGATGTAATCTGGCGTGCAGTAAGAATCATCGTAGATGTCAAATTGTCACGTGGCGAGATGAGCTTCAATGAGGCTGTTGACATGTTGATGAAAGAAGTTGGAATGTCACGGGAAGCTGCCATGGCAGAGGTACGTCGATATACACAAACACCGGGCTATGCTCTTTCCTACTTACTAGGTAAACACTTGCTGCTGCAATTACGAGAGGAAGTGAAACAAAAAATGGGACCAAAATACACCGAGAAATTTTTCCACGACACCATCACAGCAAACGGATATTTGCCAATCTCGATGCTAAAAAAAGTATTCGATCAAAAAATAGCGGAACTTAAGGCTTAGTCAAACGTTTTTAGAGATGCTTCATGCACGATTGAACGCTGATCTTCCACTATTTTTTCCACAATCTTCTCAACAAATTCGGGTTTACCCGCCAATCTGCCTAACGTATGAAGTCTACCGTAAGTGTTGGCTGCTATAAGTTCAGTCACGGCGAAGCCATACGTTTCTCGGCCATACATATGGGGATTGGTATTGATAATAATCGTGTGGATTCCTTCTTTTCTTATCATCTTAGAAACAGATAAAACATCATGGATAGCAAGGTCTTCATATTCTCGAACAATTATATGTTTTTCTTCTATAGATCTAACTTCACCTGTCTCTAGACTTCTTATCAAAGGCACATTGGCGCTTCCATCTGTAATAATCACCATGACTGGTATCGTGGATGGAGCACGTCTTTTCGATTCTCTCAGAACTTCCCAAGCCTTCAACATTCCAGTGGCAAGAGGCGTGTAACCGCTAATTTTTAGCCCCAAAAGCTTGTTAGCTACGACTCTCAAGTTTGTGATAGGATGCTGAACCACAACAGCACCAGTGTCTTTCAAGGCTACGATTCCAACACGATCTCTATAGTGATAAGCATCCCCATGCAGTTTTAGTATGGCTTTCTTTATCGCATCGATGCTGAGCATCATGGAGCCACTTAAATCTAAGACAAAAATTATTGTCATCGGCACTTTGTAACGCCTCAACTTTTCACGAATATCTTGAAGGCTTATGTGAAGGGTGGTTTCAAAACTTTTTCTATATTTTTGTTTTCTTGCGGCCGCTCGGATGGTGGCTGGAAGATGCACGTCGCGAGGTTTACCGTGGGGGAACTTCCATCCGCTGGGTCTGCCTCGGCCGATTGTGGTTATGGTTTCTGCTCTTTTACCTGCGAAACTACCTGTAGTCCTACGGGTGCTCCTTATCTTGAAAGGTAATTTTGAAAGGATGCCTGAATCTTTCTTTGCACCTTTGAAAATATTGAAGAGAGAAAATCCTTTTTTTAGCTCTAGACTTCTTGCTGTATAGCTGATTGATGGTATACCTTTCATTTTCTTAAGGAAAACTTTTTTTCCTTCATCTCCGTCATCAGCCTTTAGTGGCTTGTCGCTTTTTGCCGCAGCTTTCACACTTGGCATACCTTCGATCTGTTTCTTCATTCTTCGCCCAAAGGCAAATATCACTTGACCTAACAATCTATTTATAGTGGCAAAAAATTGCGACAATCTTTTCCAAGCTTCGGACAGCGTTTTATGTTTTTCTAAAAATTCTTCAAAATTCTTGTTTACATCGCCTTTAATAAAGACAATTGCACGTCCTTCCCTCTTTTTTTCCCCTCCTCTCTTTTCTTTTTGTGTTTTTTCTCCACGTTTTTCAGGTTTGTAGTCAACAGCTTTTGCGGCGGTGAGGAGTGTTTCTTTTATTTCTTCAGGTGTTGCTGGTTCGAGGAATCCGCCTTCTCTTGTACGGTGACTGAGGGCAAGTTCTGAGGCGATGAGAATGTCTTCTAACGAGACTTTGTTTCTCTTTTCGAAAGCTGCGAGAGTTATGGCTGCTTTGCTGATGACTATGTCTGGTCTTAAACCGTCAACTTTCAAGTCTAAACAAGCTTTGCATATTGTCTCAAGGAGCTTTTCTGGCATCACAACACGTGGCAGCGTTTTTTTTGCTTGTGCAATTCTGTTCTTGAGTTCTTCTTGTATTTTTTTGTATTTTTTAAGGAAGGCTTCCGGGCTTGTTTCAAATTCTAGGTTTCGCTTTACGACTTCCATTCGTCCGTTGACTGATGTTATTCTTTCGACAATGACAGAGAGTGGAAATCGATCTAAAAGTTGAGGGCGAAGTTCTCCTTCTTCAGGGTTCATGGTCCCTATGAAAATGAAACGTGAAGGGTGGCTTACGGAGATTCCCTCTCTTTCAACCACGTTCCACCCTGTTGCGGCAGCATCCAACAAATCGTCTGCGATGTGATCGGGCAATAGGTTGATTTCATCCACATAAAGTATGTTCTGATTTGCTTCTGCCAGAATGCCAGGTTCTAGCGCCTCTATTCCGTGTTTTATGGCTTTCTCAATGTCTAAGCTTCCAACCACTCGGTCTTCTGTCGCGCCTAGAGGGAGATCAACCACTCTCATTTTCCTTTCTTCTATTAGGAAATTTCCTTTTTTTCGGTAGGTTTCGCTACATTTCTGACACATGTTAGAGGGATCGTAAGGGTTGCAGTTGAAGGGGCAATCTTGCACCACTTGGATTTTTGGCAAAACATCCCTTAGAGCTCTAACGGCTGTGGTTTTGCCAGAGCCTTTTGGTCCTCGAATTAGTAGCCCGCCGATGTCAGGGTTAATGGCATTGATTATCATGGCGAGTTTCAACTTGTTCAACTCGACAATGGCAGTAAAGGGAAAGAGAATTCTACGTTGCAACTGCTAATCTCCGAGTAATTAGAGAGTGTAGAGCGATATAAGTTGTAACTTGCTTAGAAAACTATGTAGCTTTATTTTACAGCAACGACTGTGTTCACGGAATTAAACTTTACCAATGTAAAATCTACTATTACCATTACAAAAGTGGAGATATTTTACTTCCGCTTTCTGAACAGCATAATGTCGTTGTGCGTGCATACGTACTCGAAGCCTTCTTCTACCAGCGCTTTTGCTTCTTGGACGGTTTTGGCAACGGCTGAGTGGTATTCATCGCTTTCAAAGGTGATTAGCTGAGTGTAGAGCAACGTGTTGTAAATGTTCTTGTAACCCTGTAACCTCATTCCAAGTCTGATATGTACGTTCTTACACAACTTTTTCTTCTTTTGTTTGTTTCCAGCCGCGCGCCTAGAAGATTTTTCCATAAGTCATAAGAACAGAAGTAGATATACTGATAATTGAAACTCTGTAGTGGATGATTTATTATGAAAAGTAAGAAAATTAGCATGCTAACTCTTTTTTAGCCTTGTTTTCGCTTGTTTTTACAAATTTTAGGTTTGGGGAACACAACGTCATTGTATTTGCGTCTGGAGGTTCTTTGTGGAATACAACTGTCAGTGGATTAGAGATATTGACTCTACGCACAATTCAAGATATGAATAACGATGGTCATGAAGACGTTTTCATAGTGTCGACCACTGCTAGTAATGGCTCTCTATTCCTAATTGATGGCAAAACCGGTAATATATTCAAAACTAGTGGGACCTTAGGCTTTGAGCCTCTGGAAGCGCTCTTTATAGAGGAACCGTCGACCCGCATTGTTGTTGCCTATTCAGGAGGAATCAAAGTATATGATTTGGATTTCAATAAAATTCACGAATTTTCGACACCATACACACCATCAAGTCTGCAGACGTTCGACGGAAATGAAGTCGTATTTTTTCACTACGCTGGTGGGACTTGGGGAGATTTCAAGATTGTGAGCTATTCGTTAGTTACAGGAAGCTTGCAGTGGAGTAAATCTTACCTTGGCGCACTTGGCATTACGCGCACAATAACGGAACTCCTTGTTTTGAATTCTACGCGAATGGTTGTCTTTTGGCAAGAAGATTATCCTTTAGAGGAATATTGGAATGCAGATATCCGCAACAATAATGGCGATTTACTTTCACGAGTTTACAGGTTCGGGGGCGCAAGTTATTGGGATACATTGTCTTTAAATTCTTACAACAGCACCCATTTTCTGTATTCTCGTGAAACTAGCACATCGAGGTTTGTTAAACTATCCACAATCGTTGGAAATTCTGAAATCGTTGTCTGGAATACTCAAGTGTGGAATAAAGACGGCAACGATGGATTCGTTACCGTCGACGCAAACCACGACGGCACAAATGATGTAGCCGCGGTCTTAGGTGGAAACGTTGTTCTTTTAAATGGGACAGACGGAAAGCCAATCTACACCATCTCTGAGATATTCGCATCCAACATAACAGACGTTGCCATTTTAAGTGACGTAAACAACGACGGAACAAATGAAGTCGCAATTCATGCAGATCATTCCTATTTAATTTCATTTGGGCAATCTAATTATATGATCCTCTGGGAAGAGGAGTTCGGAAGTGAAGGAATAGATGCTATCGAAGATGTTGATGGAGATGGCAACAAAGAAGTAATTGCTGCAACTAACAATGAAATAACTTGTCATGTGGGCTCTGAACTAGACACCATTTCCCCGACT
>JBHIEO010000048.1:0-6748 GCA_046760665.1 Bathyarchaeia archaeon | reverse complement strand
ATACCCTAGCCCCACAATAAGGACACTTTCGGCTCTTCTTACTGGCGTCAGCTACCAATAACCTCCCACAACCACTACAAAACACAATCAAATACATACGCAGGACCTACGAAAGCTTTTTTCGCACAAACAAGTATTTAACACATAACCAAAGAGGATTAGAAACAAAATGCCTACTGCCCTCAACGAACTTGCTGCAAAATACTTCCACAAGAAAGGATACAAAACAGAGCCAAACGTCATACTAGAAGGCACGTCTGGTATGCCACGCAAATTTGACCTCATAATAGCCAAATCAAATGAAAAACGTGTAGTTCAAATACGTGACTGGAAACGTACTGTCGGCGTTAACATAGTCATAAACCTTGACAAAGCCTCAGAAGACGTGGGACTAAAAAAACCTATCATAATATCAGAAAAGTTCAGCAGCCACGCAAAAGCTTACGCAAACCGAAAAGGCATAACCCTACTACCTAAACGAGAACTAAACAAATACTAGTTTAGCATTTTAGAATAGAAGTGACATTTTGTGTATGGTCAAGGTGCTGTTCTAGAATGAAGCGAGTTTTAGTGGTCACAGGTACGCCAGGCGTTGGCAAGTCATGTGTGTCCAGTTTATTAGCATCGCGCCTCAATGGTAGTTATGTAAACTTGGGTGATTTGGTTAAACATGAAGGGTTGAGCAATGGCGTAGACAGGAAACGTGAAACTTTAATTGCCGATATAGAAAGGGTTTCTAAACGAGTCAGAGAAATTATTGGACAATCTGAAGGCTATGTTATAATTGATGGTCATTTTGCAATGGATGTAGTATCCGCTGAAGACGTTTTTTTAGCTTTTGTTTTGAGGCGTAACCCTGATGAACTAGAAGAGATTCTGATAGAACGGGGGTTCAAGAAAAGTAAGATTATGGAGAATATAGCTGCTGAGATTTTGGATGTTTGCCTGTTTGATGCTGTAAGGGCTTATAATAAGAAAAAAGTCTGTGAAGTTGACGTTTCAGATAGGACTGTCGAAAATGTGGTCGACGAAATAATTTGCGTAATCGATGGTAGAAAAAAATGTCGTGTAGGTGTTGTGGATTGGTTAACAAAGTTGGAGTTAGAGGGACGACTAAACGATTTCTTAGATGCATTTTGAAACGCTAAAAAACAAGTTTTCTTATTTCAGCTTGGCTTCTATAGGTAAGATTTGAATGATGCTTGTGAGAAAAGCACTAAAAGATAAAGTTATTGGACAAGACGACAACATTAACTCTAAGAACAATAGAATATGATGACTAGACTGGTGAAACTAAAATTGGCAAAAACCAAAGACTTGTCTCTTGAAAAGAAAAAGAAGAAATGGGAAAAAGAGATCGTCGAGAAAAGCCTAACGCGTTTTAAAGAAAGAAAGAGCAAGTTTCTGACGAACTCAAATATTCCAGTTGAAAGAGTATACACTCCTCTCGAAATACAAGGTCTTAACTATATTCGAGATTTAGGCTTCCCAGGCGAATATCCTTACACTCGCGGCATTTATCCAACAATGTATCGAGCGAGATTATGGACAATGCGGCAGTATGCTGGCTTTGGAACTGCTGAACAGACAAACAAGCGTTTTAGATATTTGCTTCAGCAAGGGCAGACTGGTTTAAGCGTGGCTTTCGATTTTCCTACACAAATTGGAATAGATTGTAATCATCCTCTGGCTTTAGGTGAGGTGGGAAAAGTAGGGGTAAGTGTGAGCACTTTGAAAGAAATGGAACTTTTGTTTGACCAAATTCCTCTTGACAAAGTAACTACGAGCATGACTATAAACGCGCCGGCCACGGTGCTTCTGGCAATGTACGTCGCCATGGCTCAAAAACAAGGAATCTCCAAGTCAATTCTAGGCGGTACTGTGCAAAACGACATTCTTAAAGAATACATAGCTCGTGGCATGTACATTTACCCGCCTAAACCAAGTATGAAGCTAGTTACCGACATTTTCGAATACTGCGGCAAAAACATGCCCCGCTGGAACACAATAAGTATAAGCGGCTATCACATTCGTGAAGCAGGAGCAACTGCAGTGCAAGAAGTCGCCTTCACCTTAGCTAACGGCATCGCTTATGTGCAAGCAGCAATTAACCGAGGCTTAAATGTAGACAACTTTGCCCGAAGACTTTCCTTCTTTTTCGCTTGCCACAGCAACTTTCTTGAAGAAATCGCTAAATTTCGCGCTGCTCGACGATTATGGGCTCGCATAATGCGGGAAAGATTTGAAGCCAAAAAGCCTGCATCTTGGCAATTACGCTTCCACACGCAAACTAGTGGAGTGGCATTAACTGCGCAACAACCTCATAACAACATTGTTCGCGTTGCACTTCAAGCTCTAGCAGCAGTGCTTGGTGGGACACAAAGCTTACACACAAACAGTTTCGATGAGGCTTATGCGTTACCGAGTCAAAAGGCTGTGACCGTAGCCTTGCGCACACAGCAAATTATTGCCTATGAAAGCGGTGTTGCAGACACCGTTGACCCCTTCGCCGGAAGCTACTGTATTGAAGCTTTAACAAATCAAATCGAAGAGGATGCTGTGAGATACATCGAAGAAATCGACCGACGAGGCGGCGCAGTAAACGCCATAGAAAAAGGCTACATGCAACGTGAAATCACAGAAAGCGCCTACAAATACCAAAAAGAAGTAGAGAAAAAAGCCCGCATAATTGTTGGTGTAAACGAGTTTACAACTAAAGAAAAAGCACCAATCAAGCTTTTACGAGTCGACCCAACTGTGGAAAGGAAAGTGATTGAACGATTAAACCGTGTGAAAAGAGCACGAAACAACCGAAAAGTTAGGGAAGCACTAGACAAACTGTATCATGTAGCAGAAAATAAAACAGAAAACCTCATGCCACCAATTTTGAATGCTGTTAAAGAATATGCCACAGTCGGCGAAATCTGCAACGTTCTACGAGAGATTTACGGCGAATACAAACCCTTAACTATCTTTTAGTCAAATTACTTAATAATAACCAAAACGTCACCTTTATCCACGAAGGAACCTTGCTCTACCTTGACTTCGGTGATAGTTCCTTCTTTAGGTGCAACAATTTCATTTTCCATCTTCATTGCTTCTAAAACACAAAGGGGGTCGCCAGCTTTGACCTTGTCGCCAACCTTCACTTTTAACAATACGACTTTTCCAGGCATAAAAGAAGTTACCACACCACTCTTTTTGACAACCGGTTTTTCTTTTTTCAGAACTTCTGAAGGAAAGATTGGTGCGATGAGGGTTCTGTTACTTAACTCCCTACGCTTGGCCTGAAATTGCAAGACAAACTGTTTTCCATCAACTTCTACATTAAAAGTCATGGGCCTATCGTTTTTGTGAAGTCTTATTCCATGATTTTTACCGTTGACATTTATTAATGCTTGTTCACCGAAGTCGAGGCCATTTGGAAACGCCACTTCGACAGTTTTGCCGTCTAGCTCAATCAAAGCAGTTTTTTTGCAGTCTACTCTAAGCACTCTAACCTTGCGACTTCTCCCACTCACAGAAACGGTGTACTCAGCTAACGAATCCATCGTAAGTTACCGCCAGAAAAATGGCCTACTCTTCCTGAAGCTTTCCATAACGAAATTTGTTTTTTCTCTTTTGGCGGAATAACCGCTGCTCCTTTCTGTCTATTAGAAAGGTAGCTAGCTAAAACAGCTGACAGAACTGCTACGTCTTCTAACGTGTTTTCAGCGTGAAATCCGAAACTGTTCATTCTTTCATCCACAAAACATGTATGAAGATGCCCACGCTGATAGTCTTCATCCATCAAAATCTTTCTAAGGAAAGAAGCAGTAGTCAAAACTCCTTCTATAAACAACTCTTGGAGAGCATTTCTCATACGAAAGATGGCTTCTTGGCGGGTACGCCCCCAAGCTGCTATTTTGGCTATTAAAGAATCATAAAAAAGAGGAATGTTGCAGCCCATGAAAAGTGCTGTATCAACTCTGATGCCTGGTCCTCCTGGCAAATGGAAATGTGTTACTGTTCCAGGAGAGGGAGCAAAACCTTTACTCGGGTCTTCTGCGTTAATTCTGCAGTTTAAAGCGTGTCCGTTGATGACGATGTCACTTTGCTTATAACTTAATTTTTCCCCCGCTGCAATGCGTATCTGCTCTTTCACGATGTCAACTCCAGTTACCATCTCAGTGACTAAATGCTCTACTTGCAATCGCGTATTCATCTCTAAAAAGTAAAATGCTCCACTTTCATCAACCAAAAACTCTATGGTGCCGGCGCCCACGTATTTCGTGGCTTTCGCTGCTTCAGCAGCCTTTTGACCCATAACAGTTCTTTTTTCTTCAGTCATCATCGGTGACGGAGTTTCTTCTATTAACTTCTGATGTCTTCTTTGTATCGAGCATTCTCGTTCGCCTAAATGAATCACATTGCCATGTTTGTCGGCTAATACTTGAAACTCGATGTGGCGTGGCTTCTCCAGAAGCTTCTCCACATAAATCTCAGTATTGCCAAACGAGGCTTCAGCCTCCAACTTGGCAAGTTCCATTGCTTGACAAATTTCTTTCTCGTTTTTGGCGATGCGCAATCCTTTGCCACCGCCGCCGTAAACGGCTTTAATAAGTATAGGATAGCCAATTTGCATTGCTAGGTCCTCTACTTCGTCCTCAGTTTTCACAGCATTTGTGCTTCCGGGAATAACTGGAACCTTTGCTTCTCTCATGGTTTTTCTTGCTGTTATCTTGTTACCCATTAGTCGCAAGGTTTGGCTTGAGGGTCCAATAAATGTAATTTTGTTGGTTTCACAGCGCCGGGCAAATTCTGGAATTTGGGCCAGGAAACCGTAGCCTGGATGTATTGCTTCGCTACTAGACTTTTGTGCTATCTCTACTATCTTTTGAATGTTTAGATAGCTTTGACTTGGCTGTGCTGACCCAATATAGTAGGCTTCGTCAGCGTATCGGACGTGAAGTGCTTTTTTATCTGCTTCGGAGAAGACGGCCACAGACTTGATGCCTAGTTCTTTACATGCTCTAATTATTCGTAATGCAATTTCTCCTCGATTTGCGATAAGAATTTTGTTAAACATCTGCTGTTCTCCGAAGCATAGCTTTAGGAAGTTATCTTAATGTAAGAACACGGAGTTTTTAAATGGTTCTCTGTTTCTTCAAAGCTTATATTTTTTGATTGCTGGAAAAGTTTCGGTAAAAAATTTAGAGAGATTGAAGTGCTTCTTCTATTCGTGTTAAGGCTTTTTCTATGTTAGGGATAGAGTTAGCAAAGGAGAATCGCATATACCCTTCGCCATACTCGCCAAAGGCTGTACCTGACAGCGCTGCTACTCCTGCCTTTTCAAGCAGAAAGTCCGGTAGTTTTTTGCTATCTATGTTTACACCTTTCACGTTTGGAAAGACATAAAATGTAGCTTGAGGTTTCTTGCAGGTTATACCTTCTATTTTGTTTAACCCAGAAACTATAACTTCACGTCTCCGTCTAAATTCTTCTACCATTCTTTTCGCTTCATCTTGGGGACCACGTAAAGCTTCGATCCCCGCTACCTGTGAAAAGGCACAAGTGCAAGAGTTAGAGTTTATCATAAGCTGCGTAATTTTTTCAGCCAAGTCTTTTCGCATGATACCGTAACCCAGTCTCCACCCAGTCATAGCGTAGGTTTTCGAGAACCCATCAATAATAACTGTTTTATCCTTCATTCCAGGAAGGGAAGCGATGCTTTTATGTTCCCCTTCATAAATTATCCGACTGTAGACTTCATCTGAAACTATGACTAAATCGTCTCTGTCTTTGACCTTGTCAGCGATAGCTTCCAAGTTTTCTTTGGTTAGTACGCCACCAGTAGGGTTTTCTGGGAAGTTCAAAATAATCATTTTAGTTTTATTTGAGATTTTTTCCACCGTGTCTTCAGTATCGATAGCGAAATTGTTTTCTTCTTTGAGTTGCATGGGAACCGGTCTTGCACCAAGAAATTTTATTAGGGATTCGTATATTGGAAACCCAGGGTTCGGATACATTATTTCGTCACCCACTTCCACGCAAGCCAGTATACTGAAGAATATTATTGGCTTAGCACCAGGCGTCACAACCACTTCTTCCGGACTTACATCGATGCGTCTTGTTTGTGAAATATATTCAGCTATAGCTTCCCTAAATTCAGGGATACCCGCAGCAGGAACATAATGTGTATAACCAGAGTTCATGGCTTTTGTTGCTGCATCTCTAATATTTCTAGGCGTGTCAAAATCTGGTTCACCAATTTCAAGATGAATTATTTCGCGACCTTGATTCTCTAAAGCTTTAGCTTTTACAAGAACCTCAAAAGCAGTTTCTGTGCCTAATTCCTGCATTCTTCTCGCAAGGATTGATGCCATAATCAAATCTCCTTCTTTATCGGGAATTTGACGGTAGTATCCACGAAAATAAAAGCTTTTCTTAAAAAACAATAAACTAAAGACTTGGCTGTATAGAAATAAGAGGGCTCAAATAAATAAGTTCAAAGCTGCTTTTTTTGTTTTACTCGAAAGTAGTTATTGACGTACGGATTTCCGTTTCCTAGGAACACGGGTTGTAACCCTGTTCCACACTCTGCATCCGAGAATAAACTGATTCGACTGACCCTTGTTTGAAGTCTTTCAACCAGCTTTTCACACACAAAGCTCCTAATTGTTTGGAACGAAGAATAAAGTTAGGGCTACCAGTTTTTGTTGTAGTTTCCTGCTGCGATAACTATGTCGAAGATGTCTACGTCTCCGTC
>JBHIEO010000047.1:0-6857 GCA_046760665.1 Bathyarchaeia archaeon | reverse complement strand
TTTTCGATGGTGCCAATTTTTCCATTAAAACGGCGGTGAGGCATGCCTTTGTGGACACTTGGGTCTAACTTTACAATCACTTGGTCTCCCGACTTATATTCTCTAAGAATCTTGCTTAGACCCACTTTTCCTTTCTTTCTTCGTTTTTTTCGCAGCAATGAACGAGTTCTATGACGGTAACCTTTCGACTTTCTCATTTTTTTCTTCTCCTCCAACCACGCCTAAAACGTCTAATTGGACAGGCGTAACTTTTGCGTCTAGAATGCTTGCTACGCTGGGCTTTGTACGACCCTCATCTCCAGTAACTAACTCTTTTATGTAGAGACCTCCTTGACAATGAATTTGCATTTCCGCGCGGTTACGTGACATCCTCTTTATCTTTGCCTCATATATGTACTTTTCCCGCGTTAAATCGGCACGGCGATGCAAGACACGTTGAGGTGTTTGCTGGCGAATGAAGACATTTGACAACATTTTCTCCACTCTCTCTAACTCATCATCAGAAACATCACGGTCAAACTCTATTATCGCGCTGTAGATTTTTTCGGCTGCCTCTGCCTTCTTGAACCGCCTAACCACATCCTTATCAGCAAAACAAAGATTATGTACTTCAACTTTTCCTTTTGCATATTTGTTAATAGTTTGCTCAAGTTTTAGCAAGTTAATAAACCGCTTCTTGGGTTCTTTAACCTCTAGGACGAAGGGGCGCCCTGAGCCTAACATACGAGCGTCGACGTCTTCTCTTCCAGCCCCGTGAAAAGAAATTTCTCCACCTTCTGTCATTTCTAGCATTGGAATACCGATGAACTCTTCAACAGACTCCTGATATTTTTTGCCAGTCCAGTTGCAGTGTTCGCAGCCTTTTCCACTACACTCTCTACATAGCCATCGAGACTGAGGAATCCCACGGACAAGTTTTCTGTATCTACCCGAAACATAAAGAGGGTTTATCTGTAGCCGAATTCGGTTAGTAAAGGGATTCACGAGGACAACAACGTCTGGTTTTCCATAGTCAACTTCCTTGCTAGTTATTTCACATATTCGTTTTCCGATATCGCGACTGAATTGGCTTTTCATACTCTCGCCGTGAGTGACGTTGAAGCTAGCCTTGAATTCGTCTTCTCGCTCTGCTACTTCAAGGGGCAATTCTACACCGACCAAAAAAGTGGCAAATTCGTAATCTTTCAGTTTTCTTATGGCTTTATCTGCTATCATGTTGATGTTTTCGAATCTTCCTTCACAGAGGAAACATCTCTTTTTTGCTGGGGTACGTTTATTGAAGCTTTTTAGGATATTATAGGCAGTGTCAAAAGAGCCGTTAACAGCAACAGTCTTTAACAAAGTTACGCCAGCTTTATTTTTTGAGAGGACAAATTGATGCCCTTTCATAGTAAGTAGCAGTTTAATTGCTCTGCCTCGGTTCTTATTTTCTACTCCGTGCCCCAGTAGAGCGAATTGTCTGCCTAAACAATGATTGCAGAGAGGGTGATCTGTTAACATTCGCTGGGCTTTTTCTAGAATGTCCATCGATTTTGCTGCCTACCTGAAGCTTTTTGGAAGCTTCCTCCCGGTTAAGAAGGGAAGCTTCTTGCGTCGTAGTTGTTTCATCATTCGCCGCATCATGTTGTATTGTTGCAGAAGCTCCTTAACCTCTTTCTCCGAGGTGCCGGAACCCCTTGCCACGCGACGAATGCGAGAGGAAGAAAGGATTTTTGGGTTTCCCCGCTCTTTCGGAGTCATCGATTGAATTATGACCCTCCATTTTTCTAGTCTTTCTTGAGCCGTATCGATCATATCCTCTGGAATATTATAAGACATGCCGGGCAACATTTTTAAGAGACGTTTGAAGGGCCCCATGCCTTTCATGGCTTCGAATTGTTCATACATGTCGGTTAGGGTGAATTTGCCGCTAAGTATCTGCTTGGCTTTTTTTTCTGGAATTTTGATTTCAGCCTCGCGAACTTTTTCTATGAGGCTTTCTAGGTCTCCCATGCCTAAAAGGCGTCCGACGAAGCGGGAGGGCACAAAAGCTTCGATGTCTCCTATTTTCTCGCCAGCACTGATGAATTTTATTGGGGAACCTATGGCTGCAACTGCTGATAGTGCTCCACCTCCACGGGCAGAGCCGTCTAGTTTAGCCACCAAGATTGAGCCTATTGGGGTGGCTTCATGGAAAGCTTTGGCCTGCGTTGCAGCTTGTTGCCCCATGGTGCCATCTATGACAAGCATGACTTCATTTGGTTTGATGGCTTTCTCTAACTGCTTCATCTCTTCAATAAGCCCTTTCTCTTCTTTGTGACGCCCTGATGTGTCGATTATCACGACGTCTCGGCTTTGAAACTCTTTTAATCCCTTTCGGGCAATGGTAATTGGGTTTGTCGATTTCGGGTTGCCGTATACTGGAACATTGATGCGGTTGGCAAGTTGTTTTAGTTGGTCGAAGGCGCCTGGTCTGAAAGTGTCTACGCATATTAAGGCGGGTTTCAACCCCCTTTTCTGCAGATATCGGGCAAGTTTGGCTGAGGCTGTTGTTTTTCCCGAGCCTTGAATGCCGACTAGCATGATAATGCGGCGTTTACCTGGTGTAATCTTTAATGGAACAGGTTTATCTCCGAGAAAACGGGTTATTTCCTCATAAACCACTTTTACTACATGTTCTTTTCGGGAGATGCCGGGAGGAAGCTCTTCTTTCAAAGCTCTCTCTTCAATTCGCTTTGATATTTTGAGAACTAGCTGTACATTTACGTCGGCTTGTAAAAGTGCTCTTTGAATGTCGAGGACGAGTTCCTTTACTGTCGCTTCGTCCACGACAGCAGCTTTGAAAACTTTTTTTAAAGCACTATAGATTGACGAGCCGAGACGTTCTAGCACCATGTTTTCTCACTTTATTTTTAAAACTCGGCACGTGCTTAAATAGGATTTGGGTTTATCACAACCTTTTTGTCGAGCCTTTAACGACTAGAAAGACTAGAGGGAAGCTCTTTGGTTGTTCCTATAAACTTCGTAGAAATAAAACCCATTCCTTCTGGAGCCATATTGCTTTGCGGATTCCCAGACGTAGGGCTTGTCGGCGTGCTTGCCTCGTCACATGTTATATCTGAGCTCGGTTTGGTTGAAATGGCTTATGTTGATTCTGACCTGTTGCCCCCAATTGTTGTTTTGCATAAAGGTTTGCCTCATGCACCGATGCGTATCTTCGGAAACGCGAGTTTGCTTGTTGTTATTTCCGAAACGGCTATTCCAGCTAGTGGAGTTCAACGCCTCATGCGAAGTTTTGTAGAGTGGGGAAAATCGAAGAACGTTAAAATGATTATTCCAATAGGGGGGATACCTGTACAAAACCGGCAAGACATTGAAGAACCTAAAGTGTTCGGGGCTGCATCAAATGTTGACATGCTTAATCTTTTAGAGCAAAAAGGCATCAACGTGTTGAAAGAAGGCTACATGGTGGGACCTCAAGCCTTAATAATGCGCTATTCTGCCGAACGCAGTATCCCAGCAATCGCGCTCCTCGCCCAATCATTCTATAACTATCCCGATCCAGAAGCCTCAGCAGCCACGTTAAAGCAACTTGCTAACATCACAGGTATCAAAGTAGATGTTTCAAAACTGTTTGAGAAAGGAGAGGAAATTAGACTCAGAGCGAGAGATGTGATGAAACGCACTCAGCGAGAGTTGACTAAGATGAATAAAGGGCAGGAGTATGACTTGCCGCTTTACGTCTAAGGGTGAAACAAAAAATGTCAAGCAAGAGAAGACGTTCAATTTTTGACTTGATTAGCGAGTATATGAAGGAAATGGAGTCTTTGGTTGAAGAACTGTTGCCTACTGAACGACCATGCTGGAATGTTGAAGAATGCACTATAGAACCTTTGTGTAACGTAGTCGTCACACCTAGCGAAGTAATTGTTACTGCCGACTTACCATTTGCTGACCCCTATTCCATAAAAGTTGAGCCATTTGACGAGAAAACCCTTGAGATAAGTGCAAAAATGAAACGCAAAGTATACCTGGACGACTTCGGCATCACTTATCAAAAAGGCGAATTCTCCACCTTCAACTGTCAAACGCACATTCCTGTACCTGTAGACATAGAGAAACGAGAAGTAAAGTTCAAGAAAGGAATTTTAGAGGTTCGATTGCCTAGAAAGAAAGGCTATGAAATAAAGATTGAATAACAATAGTCGAGGATTTCCAAACCTATAGATTAACGCACAATCTTAGGGCGGTAGTAAAACACCGTGTGTCTTTTCAACTATAGATTCGTATCACTTCGCTTTCAGAAATTTTTTCTTTTACCTCTGCTACTTCAAGGTTGTTCTCGCTTTCGTATAGGAGACTTTTCAATGTCCAGTATCGAATTGACAAGTTATCTTTTCCTAGTAGCCAATCTGCTGCGTCTGCATTTAACACGGATTTCCAATCATTCATACTTTTTACCCTGACCTATCGGACTTTAACACATTGAGCTTCACCTTTTCCAAAGCGGCGGCAACAATAAGAGGAAATGCGATAGTAACATCGCAGACAACCGTAACTGTATTCTCTTCAGATTTAACTTTGCTCCAGCTAACAGCCTCATCCAAAGACGCGCCGCTCAAACCTCCCGGTTCAGGTCTATCCATAGTAACTTGAACCGCTGCGTCTACTCCTTCGCGGAAAGTGTTGGCAAACAAGGCAAAATGTTTTGGCCACCCACCACCTAAGATTATGATGCCGGATTTTTTTGCCTCGTAAACCTTATCTACCAGCTTGGAGATGTCGCCCAGTGGATCAAGAACTAGTTTTTTATCTTGCCCATAAATCCAAAGGTGGAATCCTGCTATCGAGTCAGGTAAACCTGGGCAGATTATTGGCACGTTTTTCCTAGCCGCCATCGCTAAAATAGAGTTTTTGTCGTTTATCCTTTTTCCAATTTCCAGAAGCAGGTCAGAGGGAGAAATTTGTTGACGTTTCTGTTCAGGTATTTCTTCGAGAAGGAGACTGAGCCATTCTTCTAGGGTTTTAAAAGCTTTATGTTCTATGTAAATGTCGCCTATTCTACCTATATCTTTCCTTTTTAGTTGTTCATCTTCGACTCTGAACGTGCCGACTTTATGCTTGTAGCCTAAAGCTTCCACCATGTCGTGAACCATGTTAGCACCTGTGGTTACAACGACATTTACATGTCCTTTCTCAATGAGTAAGGTAATTATGTTTCTCAAACCGCCAGGAACCAGCGCACCAGCTAGAGTTAAAAAAACGGTATAGTCTGGATCCCTGAACATTTTTGTCACAAGTCTTGCCGCCTTCCCTAGTTTTCCAGCGCCTAAAACTCCACAATCATCCATTTCTTTAATCAATTGACCAACGGTGATTCCACGTTTAAGCCGTATTTGTTTTACACCTTTCAACGGTTTCAACTTCTTAATAAAAAGCAAGATAAGAAGCAGATGCCTTTACCCTTTAGTTCGCATTATTTTAGTTCTTCCCAAGATGCGCCAATATTCAACCTCGATGCCAGATGCCAGCTTCTGTTTTAATTCTTCTTCGTCAGGATATGTTGCCTCAAAAACTTCGTAGTTTTCTAAATCCATTATCTGAACGGCAGTGGGCAACAAGGCAATAACTTGCCCACTTTTTTTCTCGATCATGGGCACCTCTATTTGCGCATCCACAGGCTTAACAAAAGTTCTTTTAGCGCCGTCGAAAATGCCTATAGCTACAACTCTCGCTTTTGCAGCTCCGTGCTTACCAGGCTTAGACTTTGTTAGACTTGTGACGCGGCACGGCTCTTTATCAACAATTACGTATCCGCCTACACGTAAAGTTCCAACATCAACGGGTTTGCTCATATATCTCAGCATCCAATTGATACAGCAATGTTTAACAACTAAAATAAATAGATTAAGGTTACTGCAAAGGCTTTAGAAGAGATGGAGATGGCGTTTAAAAGCGTAGGTTTGACCGCTCGAACCGACAAAAGAAAAGCGTTAAACCTAGCAAAGAAACTGATAAAACATTTGGAAAAAAAAGGGTTAAACATAGTTGTTGACCCTGAAGTTGCGAAGCACATTAACAAAGTTGACATAGCTGTGCAGCTCGAAGAATGGAAACCAGATTTCATCATCACTATAGGCGGTGACGGAACAATACTAAGAACTTGTGTTCATGTCCCAAAGCCCGAACCCCCAATACTTGCCATCAACATGGGGGAACGAGGATTCCTAGCTGAAGTGTCTCCAAAAGACGCCTTGTCAGCAATAGATAAAAGCCTTGAAGGAAAGTTTACGCTTGAACGCTGCAAGAAGCTAGCTGCTTCTGTCGAAGGGGAAGCATTACCCGACGCATTAAACGAAGTTTTCATTTCTGCAGACGCTCCAGTCAAGCTGTTATATGCAAACCTTTGCAAAAATGGCACTCCGATTTTAGATTGTCAAGCAGACGGCATTTTAATTGCGTCCCAAACAGGCTCAACAGGATACTCATTAGCGGCAGGCGGACCAGTTTTAGACCCTGAAACCAACGTCTTCGTCGTTACATCTGTATGCCCATTGACACCATTTCCACCAATCGTTTTCTCTGAAAACTCAACCCTTACAGTAGAAATAGAAAAACCCACCACCATATCAGTTGTTGTTGATGGATACTATCGAAGGTTTGTGGAAAGACGAAGACCCTGTGTTACTGTTATGAAGTCAAATAATGTAACTTCGTTTATTCGATTTAAAGGGGAGTTTTATGGAAGACTTAAAAGTCGATTGTTGTATCCGAAGGGACCACGATGCTAATGAAAATCGACAAAAAGAAAACGATCGTCTTGGATACTTCAGCTTTCATAGCTGGGTTCGAACCCCTCTCTATTCAAGAGGTTCAAT
>JBHIEO010000046.1:0-7085 GCA_046760665.1 Bathyarchaeia archaeon | reverse complement strand
AAGCACAACTATGCAATTTCTGCTTAAAAAGCGGAATATT
Source organism: Bathyarchaeia archaeon (assembly GCA_046760665.1). Taxonomy (GTDB): domain Archaea; phylum Thermoproteota; class Bathyarchaeia; order Bathyarchaeales; family SOJC01; genus JBHIEO01. The sequence goes on along the minus strand of JBHIEO010000046.1, from coordinate 7,045 downwards.
ATGTTCAAAATGTCAAGGGAAGGTAAAGTCAGGACAGATAAGTTACACCTATCTTGAAATCGCTCGCTTACTCCTATCTCTGGAAAAAAAATATCCTCCTTTGCAGAACGTTTATTTTCATAAGGCCGTCGAAGCAGATGGTGTTCTTGCATTGATCGTTGGGAGGGGTGATGTTGCTCGTCTTCTGAGTTACGGTGGAAAGATTATCCGCACAATTAGTGAAAAAACTGGAAAAACAATTCGCATCTTAGAGAAGGGTGTAGATGATAGGAAATTTCTTGAAGACTTGTTTGCACCGTTAACTGTTATGACCATAAATACGATTTGGCTTCCAGACGGGACCACAGAAACTCGAGTCATTTTGAGAAAAAGGGGAAGAAGACCGCCGCCAATAAACGTTGAAGCAGTAAAGCAGATTGCTAAAAAAGTTCGAAACATCGTTCTTAGAGTAGAGTTTTCACGTTGAGGCGAACATTGTTATGGAACTTGATTCGCTAGATGACTGGCGAAAAACACTGTATACCACAGATGTAAAACCGGAATTGGATGGAAAAGAAATTACTGTTTTAGGCTGGGTTCAAGAAATCCGAGATTTAGGCGCCATAAAATTCATAATTCTTCAAGACCGCCAAGGAACAGTTCAAATAACTATTCCAAGAAAGAAAGTAAAAAAAGATATTTTGGAAAAAGCAAACTCTTTACAAACACAATATTGCATCGGCGTAAAAGGCAAAGTGAAGAAAACGAAAATGACCCAGCGTGGGTTCGAAATAATTCCAAATGAAATACGAATCTTGGGAATAGCTCAACATCCATTACCCCTCGACATGACTGGCAAAACTCCAGCAGCGATAGACACACGATTAAATGCCCGAGTTTTAGACCTGTGTCAACTGGAAAACCGGGCAATTTGGAGAATTCAGCACACAGCATTAACTGCCCTTCGCATGTTCCTTTCTGAAAAAGGTTTCCTAGAGGTTTACACGCCGAGAATCATTGCCACCGCAACTGAAGGTGGAGCCGCCCTTTTCTCGGTAGACTATTTTGACGAGGAAGCTTATTTGGCTCAGAGTCCACAGCTTTACAAAGAAGAGTTAACTCTGTGCTTCGAGAAAGTTTTTGAAATTGGCCCCTTTTTTAGGGCTGAAGAGTCTCATACACGGAGACATTTGAGCGAGTTTATCTCAATAGATATCGAACAGGCTTTCGCTACCTCAGACGACGTTATGAAAGTGCTTGAGCAAGTTACACGTTACATCTGCGAAACTGTAAGGAATAGTTGCCAAAGAGAGCTAAATATTTTGAGACACAAGGTGGATATCCCGAAGCTGCCTTTGAAACGTTTCACTTATACCCAAATTTTAGACCAACTAAAGAAGAAAGGAGTGAAGATTACATGGGGCGAAGACATTCCTACACCTGCCTACCGAACTTTAGGCAAACTTCACCCATACTTCTACTTCATAACCGAATGGCCAACCAGATCTAAACCTTTCTACATCAAACCGAAAGAAAATAATCCTGAAGTTAGCGAAGGATTTGACTTCATGTGGAAATGGATGGAATTGGCTTCTGGGGGAACCCGTGTTCATTCAAAAGAGCTCTTGACGAAGCGACTAGAAGAACAAGGATTAAACCCTATGTCCTTTAAACATCATTTGCAAGTTTTTGACTACGGGTTACCTCCCCATGCAGGGTGGGCGGCCGGTTTAGAAAGATTGATGATGATGTTGACAGGCAAGCGAAATATTCGAGAAGTTGTTTTATTCCCGAGAGACCGTACCCGACTTATTCCATGAAAAAGTCGAACTATTGTTTTCCTCTAGAAGATAACTCCACAAACATATAAGAAAGGCTAAACGCCATTTTTTGGTAGAAAGGAGAAGCATAAAAATGCGGAAGAAAACAATCGTCATAGCAACCATCCTGTTATCATTGACACTTGGAACGGTAGGAGTAGTTTACCTTTTTAAACAAACTCAAGCCAGCCCGCTAGACATGAAAGTCACCCATACAGGGGTGGTAGACAAAAAACCTAGTGAATCTTTCACCGTCAAGATAACCTTCAAGAATAAAGGCACAACCGAAGGCGCATGGAAAATCACAGTGACTTTTGAGGGTGATAACTGGACATGGGATGGCGAAGAGAAACAGCTCACTTTAATCCCGGATAAAAAGAAAACTTTAACGTGGGAAGGAAATGTGCCTGAAGACGCAGCAGTAGACAGTGTTGCACGATTAATCGTATACTATGATAATGACTTTGTGCGGTTGAATTGGTGGATTCACGTAATATCTGGCCCGGAACTGTGTATAGTTGACAGCAAAGTAAGCTAAAACCCCGCTTTTATTAGATTGTGAGGTTTCATGAATTCGCGTAAGACCACAGTTGCGTAACAGCCACGGTGCAAAGTAAAACTAATTTTTAGTTTTTTCTTGTTCGGATTTAATTCATCTTTGGCTGGTTTCTCTACGTTAAGATTTATTATAGGTGTCATGGCTGCTCGAAGTTCGCCAGGTGCACTCTTCTTTGGCATGGAGGAAATGTAAAAATTTGTTTGGGTTATCTTCTCACTTTTAAGTATAGATTGTTCTATTGCCCCTTGCACACCTTCTGAAGGGGCTTGTTTGAAGCCGATTAAAGGAATTGCGACGTACATCTTTCCTTCTTTCACTGCTTTCCGCAATTCTTCTAGATTTTCGGAAGTGGCTTTTACATAATTGTTGGTTGGTAAGCTGTAGCTGTCGGTTTTAACAACGTAGTCGCCGATTTGTGGCTCGTTAATTGGAATTTTACGAAGTAAACGTTGGCTGAGAAAACGGTTGAAGAGGTATGATTGATATGCTTGGAGAAAAAGACTGCACAAACGTTCTGGTAACCTTTTGAAAGCACCTACGTAGTCTTTCGGATGCTTAGCCAAGTGCGACAACATTAACCGCTCGTACAGTAGCCTTCGCGGAAAATAGTTAAGTGCCTCTTTGAAATCCAATGTTTTCAACAGTCTTTGCCTAGCTTCCCTTGATTGAGAGTGTTCGTAAAGACTTGGTTTGGAAAGAAACAATAATATTGCATTTTTTAAATCATTTTTTGCTATGGCTTTGCCAACTAAATGCGTTATGGGACGGATAGTGCCGAAACGTTGATGTCCAAAGAAGTTTGGAACGCCGCCTAAAATGCGTAACTCATCTATTATGAACCGTATTCTTTCCTGAATAGCCGAGGTACTGTTTCTAATGTTTCTAATGGTTAAGTGGAACACATTACCGAATGACATGTGGGGAAAAATCATGTTTGGCGAGTAACGGAGGGGATATATATTGATGTTGCTTATTTGTATGCGTCTCAGTCGCCTCAATCTTATGTTTTCGATACTGATGTGCTGAGCAGTCACGGCTTTTTTGTCTTTTATTCCAGCAATTCGCACACGCCGTGGACTAATGCCCAACCACTTAGCGATTTTTCTTACTGCGAGTAAAGTGTCCCAGTTGCGTTTGACAAGCAAACAGATTAAATAACGGCCTTCTCCAGTCAATTCAGGAGGCAGTTTCGGCTCTAATTCCGCTTTTGAACCGTCAACAAGCACTTCTTCAACTACAAAATCTTCTGCTGTTTGCCGTATTATACCCCCCACACCATGAATGTGAGTGGCAAAATCTTCTATGCCTAACTGCTTTTCAAGGGTTGAAACTCGCAAATTAATCCCAATGGTTATAGAAGCAGCAGTTTCCCAGTTATTTCGTCGATTTGCATGGATGGTGCTGGACCAATGCCTAGGCACGTTACGGTACCTGCGGGTAGTTGTGTTAAGCCACGGTCTGTAACGAGGCTGTGAGGAAACCTCATCTGCATTGCCTTTCTTTCAAGCTCTAATAGTTCGGTAAGGTTTTTCACTTTCACGACTACCTTGCATTGGCCTTCTTTCAACCACGCTTGCCACCATTTCGGCTGCTTCTTCCTTGCCTCTTCAGCCGCAGAAACTGCAGCGTGACCAACTTGTGCTGCAAGCTTGCCTTTACCCATTTCCAAATCTGTCCTTACTGCTATCACCTGCTTGTATTCGAACTTTTCTTCCGACATTTGCGACACTTATGTTAAGTTTACGGTTAAAGAGATTTATCGAATTCCTTTGTCAATTTTTTCTGGTTTAAACTGCGTAATTTAGTTAAAAAACGTTGGCATTATGCTTAGTAGACTCCTGGTATATGTTTTTGTATCAGCGAGTGAGAAAACGTAATAGTAAGAAATACAACATTGACGCCAAAGTGTTTGGGCTTTTAACTATCCGTATTAATGAAGTACCTTGGAAGTCAACATCTTTCACGTCTTTCAACCTTTCATCTAACCTTAACCTCGTACAAAAAGCGATTAGTCGGTCAATTTGCTTGTCTGAGAAACCGTTAAGCATGAGCCTCAAATGTTTCATCACCATCATATCGAAGCCTATCTCTTTTCTCCATTGTCGTTCATATTCGGAGAGAAAGTTGGCTGAAGAGTCTTTATGGTGTACAGCGTAGGCAGCAACCTTACCCGCAATTTTTGCGCAAGTTAACCCCATGATTACTCCTCCCCCCGTAGTAGGCTTAACGTGTGAAGCGGCGTCCCCCACAATCAGAAGTCCATTATAAAATGTTCTGGAAATCGGGCCGCCTAACGAGATAGGATGGTAAACGAGGCTTGTAAAACGGCTTCGCTTAAGTTTTTGACGAGCAATAGGATTGTGGCGGACAAAGCGGCGCAAGCAGCTATGAGGATTGCCTTTTTCCGTTCCTAATCCAATTTTCGCTGTGCCATCACGTCGTGGTACTATCCAAGCGAAAAAGCTAGGGGCGAAGCTATGCCCTAGATATACTTCAACTGTGTCGTTGTCGATGTTGTCTATTTTGTCAACTTCTGCATGAACTCCTTTAACTATCATGTGACGATTAAGGGATGGTAGTCCTGCTCGTTTCAGAAGGGTTGAAGACACTCCCTCCGCATCAATCACAATGCTAGACACGAGTTTTTCTGTTTTTTTCTTTTGTTTGACAATTACGCCTTTGACGGAGCTTTTTTTGATTAACAGAGAATCTACATAGGTGTTATCGAGAACCTTGACGCCAGCGTTTAAGGCCATGTGGAGAAGATGTTGGTCAAAAAGCTCTCGGTTAATAACGCAAGTCACAGGAAAGGCAAATCGAACTGAAAATCGATAACTCGAAGGAGAATAGAAGATTGCGGATTTAATCTCGTTTTCAAAGACTTTTTTCGGCAAACGGAGGTCAAAGCGTCTTATGCCGGCGAGGCTTACGTGGCCTGTGCAGTGGGTGGGAACTTCCACTTCACCGTGTTCTTCACAAATAGTGACTTGCACGCCTAGTTTTGCTGCTTGCAAAGCAGAAAAAGACCCAGCTGGACCAGCACCGACAACTATCACGTCAGAGCTCACGAGAATCACGTTTGTCGTTTTCAAGTTTCACTTCTTTATTCAATTATTTACATTTTTTATCTAGTTTAAAATTAAACATGAAAATAAAAACAAGAAAAAGAAAAGGGGGGAGAATGGTGGTTTTAGATTTTCTTTTTGCTTAATGCTACACGGAAAGCGCCGCATGAAGGACAATCGAAAAGACCGATTTCAAGTTGAAGTCTTTTGCCACTTTTGTCTGGTCGCCCGGCCATTTTCCAAGTTTTCCTAGGCGTAGCGACCTCTCTTCCACACTTTGGACATTTAGCCATAGATATCATCCCTTCCATCATACTATGTATGTCCATAAATAATTTTCCATACAAAAGAGCTTTCAAGTGTAAGAATGACTTTACTGAACAGTATTGAAAAGTTTTGAAGGAATAGAATGGAATGTTGCCAAAAGATAAAGTGTTGCAAACGATAAAAGAAAGCAAACGCAGGCTTGGCATTGAAGACATGACATTCGAAGTAAAATACGCCAAGGAACGGGACAAAATAGGAAAACACGCGGAAATCTTCATTTGGTCAAAAAAGCGAGCAGAAATAGTGTTGTATCCAAAAGCAACATTTTTCAGTGTACGTCATGAACTGTGTCATGCAAAACTGTTCAGAATGGGATTTCCTTTGACGAATACCAAAAAGGATCGTGAGATGTTTCCCGATCCAGAGGACTATCTGCGAATGGTAGTTATCGTTGAATGGTATATAAACGAGCTTCAGAAACGAGTTTTCCATGAATATTATGCTATCGATGAAGCTGGTAATCCTCGCCCGCCTCCTTTTTCCGAACTACCAAGGCTTCCTAAGGAGAAATTCACTGCTGAACAGATTAGCCACATAATTGAAATCGCAAAGAGCAAAGGTAAAGACTGTTCTTTTTAGGTTTAATATATTCGCCAGAACAACAACACGAGGCTGCGGGCAATTAAAGAAAACCCTAGAACCGCTATAATTCCTCCGATGAGGGGAAACCATTCTACAACTTCCACCTTCAGAAGGTAAAACATGTAGGTAGCGCCTAACCAAAGAACAATGTTTGAAGTTGTTTCAGCTACCTTACTCACGGAAGACTTGAAGTAGAATCTTAACACCAAGACAAAGACTTGGAATATTCCAAAAATTAAACAAAACTGCATAACCGTTTCATAGACCACAGGGTGATGACCTACGGGGGCCGGTAAAAAAACTTTGGGTGCAACTTCTTGTATTTTGATGTCTTTGAAGAAATCTGATACCTTGGTATAGTAATCTGGTACAATGATGAAAAACAACGCAAAAAGCATGATGAAAAAACCAAACGAAAGAAGACCAATAAAACCTTCTTTACTATCATTGGACACTCGAAACAACCTTCTCAACCGTTTGATTCATTAGTTCTGCTGCTTAAAAAATCTCCGTTAACGGGGAAAGCACCACAGGTTTTGCAAGCCATTATCTGTGCACAGCAAACCTATAACACCCAAACACCCGTATTCACGCCAATTATAGCCCGACACCTTGGGCTATTGGGAGCCGCGGGCTGAATGTCTCGGCCGAAGCCTCGGCACGTACACCCCGGCTCCATCAACCCCATCTTCTATGGGTGCCCTCGTCCCTAC
>JBHIEO010000045.1:0-7401 GCA_046760665.1 Bathyarchaeia archaeon | reverse complement strand
CAATCTGAGCCGCCCCTTCTTTCTCGATGAAAAACTTCGGTCCCCGTGTGCCAACTTTTCTGCGTTTTTCCGCCTCTATTTCTCTCCGCAGCGTGGCCATTTTTGTTTTAACTTGAGCGCGAAGTTTTTCTGTCCCCTTGTGCTTGGGAACCAAGCTGAGAAACTCTTGTAAGAGTTGAAGCTTTTCCTTTGGGTTTCTAACCATCGAAGCTTCGTTCCACTTCTTTTTGGCTTCTGCGGGCAAATTGGTGGGCATCGCGGTGTCACTTCTTCACATTGAAAGTCGAAGGTATATCTGTGTATTTAGAGGAAACGGTTTTGTAATAGTTTATGTTGTTTGCATGGTTGACATTATGGATGCTGCCTGATTTTTGAGAAAGTAAACTTAATATTGTTGAAAGAACAGTGGTGTAAACCGAATTTCACCAATATTTGGAGGAAAAATAAAAAGCATAAGGAGGAGAAAAAATGAGCAAAACAGAGAAACCACATCTAAACCTAATAATCATCGGTCACGTTGACCATGGAAAATCTACAACCACTGGACACTTGCTTTACAAAGCCGGAGCTATCGACGACCGAATTATAAAAACTTACGAAGAAGAAGCAAGGAAGCTGGGTAAGGAAACCTTCAAGTTCGCATGGGTCCTCGACAACCTCAAAGAAGAAAGAGAACGAGGCTTAACTATTGACCTCAGATTTCTGAGGTTTGAGACGCCGAAATACTTCTTTACAGTAATTGACGCTCCAGGTCACAGAGACTTCGTCAAGAACATGGTTACGGGAGCAAGCCAAGCAGACGCTGCCATACTTTTTGTCTCTGCAAAAAGAGGAGAATTCGAAGCAGGCATCGGGGCAGGCGGGCAAACACGGGAACATGGGTTTCTCGCTTTCACGTTGGGCTGCCATCAACTTATTGTAGCTGTCAACAAGATGGACGACCCGACAGTCAACTGGAGCCAAGAACGTTACGAAGAGATCAAAAACGAAATCAGCCGCATGCTTAAGATGGTTGGCTTCAAGGTGGAGAAAATTCCCTTTGTACCAACATCTGGCTGGACAGGAGACAATTTGGTCGAGAAAAGCGACAAAATGCCTTGGTACAAAGGTCCAACACTATACGAGGCTTTAGACAGTTTCGAGGTTCCACCTAAACCCCTTGAGAAACCTTTACGTATACCTGTGCAAGATATTTATACAATTACAGGCGTAGGCACGGTACCTGTGGGACGTGTAGAAACAGGGATACTTAAAGAGGGCGACACAGTCGTTTTTATGCCGGCCAACGTGAAAGGTGAAGTAAAATCTATCGAAACCCATCACACCAGAGTGCCTAAGGCTGAGCCAGGAGACAATATAGGCTTCAACGTTAGAGGCATATCTAAGAAGGATGTGCGCCGAGGAGACGTATGCGGACACCCCGACAATCCGCCGAATGTTGCCAAAGAGTTCATTGGACAAATCATAGTAATTTACCACCCCACAGCAGTTGCAGCAGGCTACACACCAGTTCTTCATTTCCACACTGGACAAGTGGCATGTCGATTCACTGAGCTTATTAAGAAAATTGACCCTCGAACCGGACAGACTGTTGAGGAAAAGCCAGCGTTTCTAAAGACAGGTGATGGCGCCATTGTCCGAATGGAACCTTTGCATCCAATAGCCATAGAAACCTATACTGATTTTCCAGAGTTAGGAAGATTTGCAGTACGAGACATGGGTACCACGGTGGCTGCGGGTGTAATTAAAGAAATCACAAGGAAAGGCGTTTAAAAGGCTGCCAACTCTTTTTTTCCTTTTTTCCTTTTTCTACTAAAGTATACACCAGTATTTCTTAACGTTTTATTAGACAGTAAACATATTTTTGACTGTTATTTACGGTTGAGTTGAGAAATGTCGGGAACCGAAACGCTTGTACCTTACATTAAAAAACCCGATAAAGAAACGAAGCCTACAATAATAATTGATAGTCATGAAGCAAGTAGCGCCGCAAAAATTGTTAAAGGATTGATAGAGCGAGGAGCTAAAATAAAAACTCATCCGCTGTCAAAAGGCGACTACATTCTTTCAGATCAATGTGCTGTGGAGCGAAAAACAGTTCACGACTTTGTCTATACACTTACACGTCGCTACTTATTTGACCAACTTTTCGGACTAAAAGAACTTTATCCAACATCCATCATACTTCTCGAAGGGTATCTGCCAATAATTTACAAATTTACCCGCATCAACCCTTCAGCCGTGTGGGGAGCTATGTTCTCTTTAGCAAGACAAGGAATTGCATTGATTCACACCACCAACCACAAAGAAACCGTTGACTTTCTCTACACCGCTGCCAAACAAGAGCAAATAGTCGAAAAACGGATTCCCGTGGTACACGCTGCCAAAAAGACTGAAACGTTAACTGATGCACAACTATACTTCATCGCAAGTCTTCCAAACATCGGCCGCGAAAAAGCGTCAGCTATTCTTAAATCTTACCAAACCCCCATAAACGCTCTAATCAACGTGGACAGCTGGGCAAAAAAAGTGCATGGCCTCGGACCCATAATTAGTAGAAAAGTGAAGAAGGTTTTAAACACACCATTCAAGGAGTAAGACAGTTTGAATGTTGAAATTGCACCAACAAAGAAACTCACTGTTTTGGGAGTTGACAAACGTCCATTGGAAGACCTCATTTGGTGCGCGTCAACCTATGGCATAAATCGCCTATTCTGGGTAGACGGCTATCTCATGTGTGCTGAAGTTTACGAAAAAGCTTTCGAACACGAAATAGCCAAACGTGAGTTCCCAATCAGTCAAGTATGCTACACGGAGTTTCCGAAATACAAAAAATTTTACGAGGGAGAAAAAGGGGTGCATCTTCCAATAGTTAACTTTACGGGAACAAAGATTTTCACAAATCTCCTAAAAGCAATTCTGGAAATTGACGAAAAACGCGACACGTCGCCAAAACACTAGATGATTCAAAGCTTATATGTTTGAAGAAGCATTGCTCTATGCGCAAAAATCATTAAACCTTATAAATAAGAGCGGTTGAATAAACTCTGCAACATAAAAAGGGTGAAGGCTAATGTCCAAACCATTCTACGTAAAATTTGAAACCCCAAAAGAAGTCGCAGATGCAGCCTATGAAGCCCTACAAATCGCAACTCAAACGGGCCAAGTCCGAAAAGGGACAAACGAAACAACAAAAGCCGTAGAACGTAACATAGCAAAACTTGTAGTTATTGCAGAAGACGTTGAACCACCGGAAGTTGTAGCCCATCTTCCTATCCTTTGCGAAGAAAGAAAAATTCCTTACATGTTCGTTCCAGCAAAGAAGAAACTAGGCTCGGCTGTGGGCATAGATGTTCCAGCTGCATCTGTATGTATCGTTAAAGAAGGCGATGCTGCAAATCTCGTCAAAGAAATAGTCAGCCGAATCGAAGAGCTTCAACGAGGCAAACAGTGAGATGAGTAAAAAAGAAGAAGCGAAGAAAGCAGAAGAGTTAGAACATATTCCTGCCGAAGTCATTCAAGTAATAGGCCGCACAAGCGTGACAGGGGAAATCACACAAGTACGGGTACGTATACTTGAAGGAAAAGATAAGGGGCGCATAATTACTCGAAACGTGAAAGGCCCCGTTCGAGTTGAAGACATATTGATGCTAAGAGAAACTGAGAGAGAAGCAAAGAAACTACGGTGAAAGTTAAGGAAGAAAACGGAGACATAAGGGATGCCGAAAGCGAGACTATGCTCCTTCTGCGGGCATGAATTTCAGCAAGGCACTGGTCAGATGTACGTTAAAAACGATGGGACTATCCTGTGGTTCTGCTCAAGCAAATGCCGCAAAAACAGTTTGAAACTTGGAAGAGATCCGCGAAAACTAAGATGGACAAAATATTACGGCAAAGAAGAAAAAGGCAAAGCTTAAAGTTTAAGACGTTGTCAGCGTGTTTAATAAAGTTCTGATGATTCTTTTCCAAATTTCTTCGTTATCAATACAGCCAATGTCTGGACCGTCAAGGTCACCGTTGAAGTAGCTGTAGGAACGAGCTCTGCAGCCACCGCAAATATATTTGTCTTCGCAGTTGCCACACCCAAAGGAATGCTTTCCCACCTCATAGGTCTTCAAATTTTCTCTTGTTCGGAGCTTCCAAAACATTTCATCGCTATCCCATATGTATTCTAAATCATCTTTTATGATGTTACCTCGAACAGTTTCTTTGTTGGTGGCGAAGAAGACACATGGTTTGATGTCGCCGTTCGGCTCTAAACACATGTAAAGTCTTCCGGCGCCACATCCGCCAAGAAAGTTCGCCACATTTTCTACGCCTTTCATGGCAGCATAGTGTGCAGAAACAGCGAAATCATGTCTTTTTTCCCTAGCGATTTTTTTGACAACACTTGCATATTGTGGGCACGTACTAAAAAAGCGGTCTACCTTTATGTTATGTGGTGCGTAATCATGCATTTTTATTTCTGCTTCCTTTTCCTTAGATTGGATAGAAAGGTTGATAATTTTTCTTCCAAGCATTTCCAAAATGGAAAGGCGTTCCCTTGGGGTTAGGTCTAACTCTATGTAAGTTTTAGCCCTTCCGGTAGGAATGTAATTGAAATGCATAAACCGGGCGCCCAATTTATCGACGAGTTCAATTATCTTCTCAATTTCACCTATGTTTTCTTTTTGTATTGTGGTGGCGATGCAGGTATCTAGTCCTTCATCTATGCTGTTTTTTATTCCTTTCATAGTTTTTTCGAAGCATCCTGGCACACGACGAAACCCTTCATGAACCTCTTTGGTTGCACCGTCAAGGCTTATTTCCACATATTCTATGCCCACATCTTTTAGTCGCTTTACGTTATCTTTTGTGAGTAAGGTTCCATTCGTGGCTATGCTAAGGTAAGGAATTCTCTTGTAAGCGTAGGCGGCAACCTCGAAAAAGTCTTTGCGCATTAATGGTTCTCCACCTGAGAAAGAAAGTGCTGGAAGTCCAACTGAAGCTGTTTTTGAAAGTTTATCAATGGCGTGGAATGCTTCTTCTGTGGACAGTTCAGGTCTATGCATACCAGCATCTTCGTAGCAATGCTTACATCTTAGGTTGCAGATGTATGTAAAGTTCCAAACAACTTCGAACGGGCCGCCTGGAGTAAATGGGATTCTGATACCGTATTTTTCGATCCCTTTCATCATCAATACGAAGCCTTTCAACCAAGCGTCGCCGTATTTTGGGTCGAGAAAACGCTCTTTCATAAAATTCTTGTCGGTTCGCATTATTCTGCTGCCTGCCTCGTAAAAAGGCTTAGCTATTTTGCTGCTCAGTTTGCTACATCTTTGGCAAAGTTTTACTTCGTCGCCTAGGAATTGCCTCAAAGAGTTAACCATCAAGCTTCCGTCTTTCTTGCATTCAATGTCAAACTTAGAAATCACCGTTTTTAAGGCTGGGTTTATCACGGTTGAAAGCAGATGGTTTTCAATTGATTCTACCAGCATCTTCTCAACCCGTAGAACGCCCTCATAATCTTTTTTAGATTGTAGTCACATTAAAGCGTAACTGTAGAAGCATTGTTGAGCAAAACAGTTTATATCAAAGAGTCAGCATTTTCATAGGGCTCTCAAATTAAACCTAAAAAAGAAAAGGTTGGAGAACATTGCCAATAAGACAGCCGATAGTTTGCGTGCTAGGACACGTCGATACAGGAAAGACACTTTTGTTAGATAAAATTAGAAAAAGCAGTGTTCAAGCACGCGAAGTAGGCGGCATCACCCAGCACATTGGCGCAAGCTTCTTCCCTTTAGACACACTTATAGACATATGCGGTCCCTTACTGGGTCAGCTGAAAGGAAAAATTCAAATTCCAGGTCTTCTAGTAATCGACACGCCTGGACATGAAGCTTTTGCCAACCTTAGAAAGCGAGGTGGTGGCGCCGCTGATATCGCTATTTTAGTAATCGATGTGCTGAAGGGTTTCGAAGCCCAAACCTACGAGTCTCTGGATATTTTGAAAGCTAGGAAAACGCCGTTTCTAGTAGGCGTAAACAAGATTGACCGCATACCTGGATGGCTATCCCAGCCTGAGAAACTCTTTTTGGAATCATATCAGTCTCAAGACCCATATGTCCGTGAAGACCTTGACAACCGCCTTTACACAATTATGGGCACTTTTTCCACATTAGGCTTTCATTCCGAACGCTTTGATAAAATAAAAGATTTCACTCGAACAATCGCTCTCGTACCAGTCAGCGCAAAAACAGGAGAAGGAATCCCAGAGCTTCTATCGGTTCTTGTAGGACTAACACAACAGTATCTCAAAACTCAACTGCAAGTAACAGAAGGACCAGGCAAAGGAACAGTGTTAGAGGTGAAAGAAGAAGCGGGTCTGGGAATGACGGTTAACGCTATCATCTACGATGGAGTTCTCCGAAAAGGAGACACAATTGTCATTGGAGGAAAGGAAAAGCCTATTGTAACGAAGGTTCGAGCAGTTCTTTTGCCCAAGCCTTTAGATGAAATAAGAGACCCTCGCGACAAGTTTTCTTCGGTTAGCTTGATTTCCGCTGCTTCAGGAATAAAAATAGCCGCTCCAGATTTGGATACAGCTTTGGCTGGCGCTCCGTTGTATGTTGTGCCTTCAGAAGAACAGACCGCAGAATTTGTTAAGATGGTTTCCGAGGAAGTAGAGAAGGTAAAAATTGCCACAGATGTGGATGGTGTTGTGTTGAAGACGGATGCGCTAGGCTCTCTAGAAGCTATCGCAGAGAGCTTAAAACGGGAAAATGTTCCTATACGACTCGCAGACGTCGGCGACGTGTCAAAACGTGACATTATAGAAGCTAACGTTGTGAAGGAACATGAACCACTTTATGGAATAATTTTGGCGTTTAACGTGAAAGTGCTACCAGACGCTGAAGAAGAAGCTAGAAATCGAAGGATCAAAATCTTCCGACACAATGTAATCTACCACTTAATCGACGAATTTGTGAATTGGATACGAAGCGAACGAGACAAGCTAGCTCTTGAAGAATTTGAACAACTTATTAGACCAGGAAAAATTAGAATATTGCCAGGATACGTTTTCAGAAAAGCAAAACCCGCCATCGTAGGAGTGGAAGTTTTAGCAGGTCGAATAAAACCGAAAATTATTCTTGTCAAAAAAGACGGCAAAGATGTGGGAGAAATTCTGCAAATTCAAGATCGTGGAAAAGCGGTTTCTGAAGCTGTGGCTAAGATGCAAGTAGCTGTCTCTCTAGATAAGCCTGTTGTTGGACGCCACATCAACGAAGAAGACATTCTTTACGTCCGAATTCCAGAAGCACACGCTAAACTACTACTGACAAAATATCAAGGTCACTTAGCCACCGAAGAGCTTGAAACCTTGAACGAATATATAGAATTGATAAGAAAGAAAACAAACCC
>JBHIEO010000044.1:0-7476 GCA_046760665.1 Bathyarchaeia archaeon | reverse complement strand
AAAGTTGGGTTCAAAGTATTTCGCAAGCCATTAGGGTATCAACAAAGAATCTAAATCTCGCCCAAGACTTAGTTGAATCTGCCCCACGAAAGTTAACACGTGCCCATATCATACGAAGAGTTAACAGTATCCCTGAAGAGTAAAGAATATAAGAAAGTTTGTGCTGCTGAAAATCTTTGGGTTAAAACATGAGCTCTCTCTTGAAGTTACGAGCTTCTATGGTTGGAACGTTAGCGATTATCATAGGACTTTCCACGCTATTCTTCACAGTTATTTTGAGTTTAACTGGAACTTTCACCATTACATGGCTTATTGTTTTCGTAGTGGGTTTTAACATTCTTCAGTGGCTGATTGCGCCGTACTTGATTGACCTAATTTATCGAGTGCGTCCAATTTCAAAATCAGAAAACCCCGAGCTCCATAGTATAGTGGAGCAGTTAAGCCAGAAAAGTGGTATCAAAACGCCTCGACTGATGCTAGCCCGCATTCCGATTCCAAACGCCTTTGCTTACGGCTCTCCTATCACGGGCACTAGAGTTGCCATCACAGAAGGTTTAACGAAAACTTTGGAGAAAGAAGAAGTTGAGGCAGTTATCGGCCACGAACTAGGCCACTTGAAACATCGAGATGTGCAAGTGATGATGTTTGTCTCCATCCTACCTGCAATCTTTTACTACATAGGCTACTCCTTCCTGCTTTCCTCAATGTTTGGAAGAAGTAGAGAAGACAGCAGCGCTGGTCCGGCAGCAATCATCGGAATAATAAGCATAGCTCTATACTGGATACTTACCCTATTCACGTTGTACCTAAGCCGCCTACGAGAATATTATGCTGACCGCCACAGCACATCTGTTGTAGAAGATGGGCCTAGGAAGCTTTCCGAAGGCTTGGCAAAAATAGTTCATGCAAGTGGGCGGATGAAGAGGAGAATGCCAAAGTCTGGACAGCTAAACTCTTTCAAAGCTCTCTTCATCTCTGACCCTGACAGAGCAGCTGCAGACGCGAAAGCGATGACTCAATTTGGAGTAAGCGATAGAAGGCTAGTTGAAGAAGTGTTGCAGAGAAGAGTGACTGGCATTGACAGATTTTTGGAGTTGTTCTCTACTCATCCAAACATTGTAAAACGACTAAGGGCTCTCCGGAGACTTGCATAAAGTTACGAACGAGGCTAGCTTTTCAATCTCGAAAACTTTTCCTCTCGAATTAGTAACTTGATGGTCTCTATATTTTTATGAACCACTCTGTCTTCTCGAAGAGCTGGCACCTTTTCCCTTATTATATCGTACACTGCTTTGGTGCCTTTTCCAAGCTTATTTTCGCCTCTGAATTCAATAGCCTGAGCAGCAGACAAAAGTTCGATAGCAACGATGTATTCGGTGTTTCTAAGAATCTCTGCAGTTTTCCTCGCCGCAACAGATCCCATACTTACAAAGTCTTCAAAATTGGCTGAGGTAGGAATTGAATCAACACTCGCTGGATGGGCTAAGGATTTGTTTTCTGAAGCCAAGGCGGAGGCCGTGTACTGCAGCGTCATGAAGCCGCTTTGCAGTCCTCTTTTAGCTTTTTCAGGGACTAGGAAAGGGGGAAGTCCCGTACTCAAGTTTTCATCTATCAGTCTCGCTGTCCTTCTTTCAGAGAAGTTGCCAATTGTAGCCAGTGCGATAGCGAGATAGTCCATGGCAGCAGAAATAGGTTGTCCGTGAAAATTTCCTCCGGAGAGACATAATTCATCTTCAGCGAAAACAAGAGGGTTGTCCGTTGCAGAATTAATTTCCACTTCCACCACACCCTTAACATAGCTTATTGCGTCACGAACCGAGCCTAAAACTTGAGGAATACATCTTAAAGAGTACGGGTCTTGTGGGTACTTGTTTTCCTTCACTGCTTCACTGCTAAGCTTAACTAATTTGCTATTGGAGAGAAGTTTGCGGATGTTTTTAGCACTTTCAATCTGTCCCTTGTGAGGTCTCACTTTGTGAATTTTCTCATCGAAAGCATCTATTATCCCACATAAAGCCTCAAGGCTCATAGCCGCAGCGACTTCAGCTGTTTGCACCAAGTTCTCTGCATCATGGACTGCAAGAGCCGCCATAGCGGTCATCATTTGAGTGCCGTTATTTAACGCGACACCTTCTTTTACGTCAAGCGTTATCGGTGAAATGCCAGCTTCTTCCATGGCTTTTTTCCCGCTCATAACCACGCCACGATATTCTGCTTCACCTTCTTTAATCATCACTAACGCCATATGAGAAAGCGGAGCCAAGTCGCCACTAGCACCTACAGAACCCTTCTCAGGAATAATTGGATGCACCCCTTTGTTAATCATCTGCACAAGTGTTTCCAAAGTTTCCAGACGCACTCCAGAATATCCCTTAGCCAGTGTGTTAGCACGCAAAAGCATCATTGCCCGAGTTACATCTCTACTTAGAGGCTTCCCAACACCTGAAGAATGGCTTCGAATAAGGTTCACTTGAAGCTTCTTTATATCTTTAGGCTGGATGACAATGTTTCCTAAAGCGCCAAAACCCGTTGTCACCCCATAGATAATCTCTTTATGTGCGAGAAGACGCTCTAGAGTTTCCCTTGATCGTTTAACCTTTTTCTTCGTTTTTTCTGAAATTGTTACAGTAACATTGTTACGAGCAACCGCAACTACATTTTCAACAGTTAGTGTTTCTCCGTCAACAATTACTTTCTTCACGAATCTTGCGTCCTCCTCACTGTAACATAGGCATTTTGATCGCGTTTTCTTTTGCTATTCTTTCGGCTTTTTTGTAGCCTGCATCTGCATGCCTTACAATGCCGATTCCAGGGTCAGTTGTTAGAACAGTCGCTAAACGCTTTTCCATCTCTTTTGTGCCATCGGCTACAAGACATATACCTGCATGAATGCTATAGCCGATGCCTACGCCGCCGCCGTGATGAACCGAAATCCAGGTTGCGCCGCCTACAGCGTTAAGTAATGCGTTCAGTATCGGCCAATCTGCAATAGCATCGCTGCCGTCCATCATTCCCTCGGTTTCACGATTTGGCGAAGCGACGCTTCCACAGTCTAAATGGTCGCGCCCTATCCAAATGGGACCTGAAAGCTCCCCTTTACGCACCATGTCATTGATAATTTTTCCAAATCGAGCCCTTTCTCCAAATCCCAGCCAACAAACGCGAGCAGGCAAACCTTGGAACTGCACTTGCTTGTTGGCTTTTCGTATCCAGCGGCACAATTCCTTATTGTAAGCAAATTCTTCGAGGATGACGCTGTCCAGTTTATAAATATCTTCTGGGGTGCCCACAAGCGACGTCCAACGAAAGGGGCCTCTTCCTTCGCAAAACATAGGTCTTATGTAGCGTTGCACAAAACCTGGATAGGTAAAAGCGTCTTTGCAGCCAGCATCGTAGGCTTGCTGTCTTAGGTTGTTGCCATATTCGAAAGTTACTGCCCCTTTCCGCATCATTTCAACCATTGACTGGACTTGAGCTTTCATGCTTACTTTCGCTTTCTTAATATACTCCGTTGGTTTCTCTTCTCTCAGTCTATCAGCCTCTTCCTTAGACAGTTCCATAGGGTAGTATCCGTTAAGTGGGTCGTGAGCAGAGGTTTGATCTGTCAAAACGTCTGGGATTACCCCTCTTTTTACAAGTTCTGGATGGACCTCTGCGGCGTTACCAAGTACTCCTATACTTTTGGGTTTTCCTTCTCTTTTAGCGTCCATTGCCATGCCAACTGCGTCGTCAAGGTTATCTGTCCATGTTTCTAGATACTTGTGTCTAATGCGTCTCTCTATGGCTTTCTTGTCGATTTCCACTATTAACGCCACACCCTCGTTCATTGTCACTGCAAGAGGCTGTGCGCCACCCATCTCGCCTAAACCTGCCGTTAAGACAAGTTTTCCACGTAAGCTTCCGCCGAAGTGTTCTTTTGCAACTGCTGCCAATGTTTCGTAGGTTCCTTGCAAGATTCCTTGGGTGCCAATGTAGGCCCAAGAGCCCGCTGTCATTTGACCAAACATGATTAAGCCTTTCTGCTCTAACTCGTAGAAGAAGTCCCAAGTAGCCCATTTTGGCACCAGCATGGAATTTACGATTAGAGCTCTCGGTGCCCACTTGTGAGTTTTAAATACTGCCACTGGTTTGCCGCTTTGGACAAGCATGGTTTCGTCTGGTTCAAGCTGCTCTAGAGTTTCGGCGATTTTGTCAAAGCATTCCCAGTTGCGGGCAGCCTTGCCTGTGCCTCCGTAAACGATAAGACGTTCAGGATCCTTTGCTACTTCTGGATCAAGAACGTGATGGAGCATGCGGTAGATGCCTTCAATCTGCCAGTTTCTACAATATAGCTTTTGTCCAGTAACACATTTTACAGTTCGCCTAGTCATCTTCTATCCCTCTCGTTATCAACTACTATTTCTCCTTCTTTAACTACCTTATCTACAAGGTTCACTCCAAACCTATAGCCCAGAAACTTGTGGTTCGGAATATTAAGAATAATTATGTCTGCTTTCTTACCTTTTTCCAGGCTTCCTACTTCTTGAGCACGGTTAATAGCGTGAGCTGCATTAATTGTTGCTGCAGTAATTGCTTCCGCAGGCGTTAAACGCATTTCTCGACAAGCAAAACTAATTGCTATCTGCATGTTTTCTGTCCAACAGCTTGGATTAAAGTCAGTGCCTAAAGCTACAGGCACTCCCAGGTGAATAATCCTTCGAGCATCAGCATACTTCTCCATCATTAATGAGAAGGACGCGGTGGGAAGCAAAACTGCAATTACTTCTTTTCTAACCATTGCTTTCAACCCTGTTTCAGAAGCAAAAAGCAGATGGTCGGCCGAAATAGCTTTAACCTCTGCCGCGAGTTCCGCTCCGCCGAGACTTGTCAGTTCGTCTGCATGTACCTTAGGCTTCAACCCGTATTTTTTGCCTATTTGTAAAATCTTTCTAGACTGTTTAACATTGAAAACACCTTTCTCAAAGAAAACATCACAAAACTCCGCAAGCTTCCTCGCTGAAACCTTTGGAATCATCTCTTCTGTTATCAATCTTACATACTCGTCAGTCTTATTTTCATACTCGCGTGGAACAGCGTGGGCTCCGAGAAAAGTTGGCACGACATCGATTAGATGCTCGTTGTTCAATTCTTTAATAACCTCTAGACATTTTATTTCATCTTTAGTAGTGAGTCCATAACCGCTTTTCGCCTCTACAGTCGTTGTGCCATGTTTTAGCATAATTTCAAGAGTCTTCTTCCCGGTTTCAATGAGTTGTTCTCTGGATGCTTTCCTTGTTTCACGAACAGTCTGCAGAATCCCACCACCCTTGGCTAAAATTTTCAAGTAGCCTGTGCCTTGCAGCCTTTGGACAAATTCCTCTTCCCTGGTGCCTGCAAAAACAAGGTGAGTGTGGGGGTCGACAAAACCTGGCATTACAACTTTTCCAGCAGCGTCTACTATTTCTTTTCCTTTAAAGTTTCTTTCAATTTCTTGTGTTTTTCCCACAGCAACTATTTTGCCTTCTTTAACAGCGACGCAGCCATTCTTAACAATGCCTAATTTCTTCATATCTCTTTTTAGAAGAGGTCTTCGGCCTCTACCTTTCAGAGTGACAAGTTCACTTGCATTTCTGATCAGTAAGTCAACGCTTTCTTTCATCAATTATGATTCTCCATTCAGTTTACTTATGAGATGCCTGAGTCGCTAAACTCAAGCTTTCTTTCTCGGTCATCATAAAGTTATGTTTTTTCATAAATTCAAGATGAAACTCAACGTAGCTCGGGAAACTCCTGCCTCAACTACCCTAAACGAGCTAAAGGCGTTAAAATTTTTTCTTTCTCAACTTCTAATAGAACCTCCCTCGTCCAGTCTTTATTTTGTCAACAAACTCAATGTCCCATAGACACTGTGGACCACAGATTATCATAATTTTCTTGGATCTCATGAAGTTAACATTCTTCTTCAACTTGCTCTATGGCCTGTTGCACCGCTATTTCGAGGACCCTATTTTTGTTTAGATTGTCTATTCTGAGGTAGTAGGCAGCTATGTCAATTAAAGCTTGTATTGGGGCTAAACCACAAAACTCTGAACTCAGAATTGGTACGTTATATCGCTCTGCTTCTAGTTTGATGACCTCAAAAACTCTGTACAAGGGCGTTTTTTCAAAGTCTGTTATGCTCATGCCTATCTGTGTGATTTTCTTTTCAGGAATTTCTGCGCCCATAGCCTTCACGGTTGCAAATCCACCTTTTTTTGCATGCAAAGCCTTTGCTATCTTCTTTGCTATTTTCAAGTCTGAGGTACCTAGGTTGACGTTTAGTCCAGCCATAACTTTTCGTGCACCAGTTATGGTTGCGCCTGCGGTTGGATGAGCTTTCGCGGATCCGAAGTCCGGTTTGCGTTCAGGTTTTTTAATCATTTCAGCAAGAGCTTCAAATTCGCCTTTTCTTATCCAGTCCAAGTCGCTTCTTTCAGGTGTAGTGGCTGCTGCCCCATAAAGATAAACAGGAACCTCACACTGCTCTGCTAAGGAGTTGCCGAATTTTTTGGCTAGTTCTACACAATCTTCTATTGTAGCATTTC
Organism: Bathyarchaeia archaeon; assembly: GCA_046760665.1. GTDB lineage: Archaea > Thermoproteota > Bathyarchaeia > Bathyarchaeales > SOJC01 > JBHIEO01. The sequence goes on along the minus strand of JBHIEO010000044.1, from coordinate 913 downwards.
GTATTGGAATGAAAGGCACCACGTCAACGGCTCCGAGACGGGGATGCTGCCCCTTATGTTTGTTCATGTCTATGAGTTCTATTGCCTTCACAGCACTATTTAAGGCAGCTTGCACAACAGAATCTTCATCACCTACATATGAAATAACTAGCCGATTGTAATATTCGTCGTAGGTATAGTCGAGAAGACATACTTTTGCAGTATTCTTTATTTCGCTCAAAATGGCTTGAACAATTTTCGGGTTGGACGTGCTGAAATTTGGAACGCATTCAATGATTGTTTTCAATGTAATCCTTCCGTTTTAATGAGGATACGATTACTGTAACTTCTGTTAGTAATTAAGATTATCAATTTTCTTCATATACTCAATTCACCAGCTGCAAGAGATTATAAACATTTAAATTCAAACTTGTTTCCCTTATTTTTCTGGCTTGGAGAAACAGTGAGATTGGAAAAAAGTGAAAAATTTGAGATTCCCACATGGGAGCAGATTTATGCGATGCTTCTGAGTTTGGCTCAAAAGATTCGGAACGACAAATTTTGTCCCGACATAATTGTCGGAGTTTCACGGGGCGGCTGGACTCCCGCAAGAGTTCTGTCGGATTTACTTGAAAATCCTGAAATTGCTAATGTAAAAGCTGAATTTTACTTAGGTGTTGCGGAGACAAAAGAGGAGCCGGTGATAACTCAGGCGGTTTCAGTTAATGTTAAAGGCATGAAAGTGCTTGTTGTTGATGATGTTTCTGACACTGGCAAAAGCCTGTCTTTAGTCAAAACCCATTTGTTAGAACAAGGCGCCAAAGACCTCAAAATAGCAACGCTTTATTATAAGCCTTGGAGCGTCACGATACCTGACTATTATGAGAAAACAACCCGCGATTGGATAATTTTTCCGTGGGAAAGAAAAGAAGCC
>JBHIEO010000043.1:0-7655 GCA_046760665.1 Bathyarchaeia archaeon | reverse complement strand
AAGCCAGTCCATAGGTTACGGTGGTATGTTGTAGCTTTTAAGAGTGTGTGTGACGCCTACTGGTCATATTTTGGGGAACTTTAAAGGGGGCGTCTAATAGCCACCAAATTGAATAAGGTAGGGAATGCAAACGGTTATAGCAAAACTAAAACAAGGTGCCAGGGATAAAGAATAATGCTTCATCGGGTGTGAAGCAGCTTTTAGACCCCCAAAACGTTGAAGCTAACAAACATTAGCTAACAATATTAGGCTCTTTTAGGCTCTTTTTTTGGCGCTTACTATGGTAATTACGTCTCTATCTTTAAGCATATGATCTTCACCTATTCGCTTTTTCTCGCGAGCTTCTATGGCATAGATGAAGTTGTCACCGAGTTCAGTGTGGATTAAGTAAGCTAGTTGCCGAGCGGTTGTTCCGTAGGGTACTATGTAGGCGTCCGGTAGCACTTCACCTTTATGGTTGCTAAGTTTCTCTATATCTTCCACTGGATAGACAACTATGCAGTTTAGAAGTTTGAAGTAAGCCGCGTTTATGGCTTCTTGGACGCCTGTGGTGCCGAAAGGGGTTAGAATTCTTTCCTTAATTGTTTGAAGGGCTTTGTATTGTGCTTCAGTTAAAGCATCTGGTCTAAGAATATTGTAGTTGCAGTCACCTGGTCTATAATCTATCCAATCCTTTTCTGCAGCTCTACGTAATGCTAGCTCAGACTCTGCGCTGCATGGAACCACAAAATAGCCATGCTGCTTCAATCTTTCTACATTTTCTTTAGCCAGTGGCAAATCAATTTTGTTTGCAGCTACTAGCATAGGTTTTGCAGCTCTTCGCAACATGTCTACAAACTTGAGAAATTCTTCCTCGCTCCATGAAGCTGGTTTATCAACGTTCAACCCACTTTCCCGAATAGCCTCAAAAATATGTTTCCGTTTGATAGACAAGCCGCTTAATCTCTCTTCAAGCTGGCTAAGCAAATCAGCTTTTAATCCCCCAGATTCAACAGTTCTCGCCATTTTAGCCCAGTCACGTTTTAGAATGTTAGCTATCCACATTGTAATTTCAACTTCAAGGAAACGTGCATCTTCTAACGGGTCATGTGAGCCTGGCTTGCACTGCCTGCCCTCGATGTCAGTAGCTCCTGCTGCGTCGACAATGTGAATTAATGCGTCAGCCTTTCGAATTTCGTCTAGAAACTGATTTCCTAAACCCCGCCCCTGCCACGCTCCAGGCACTAATCCAGCACAGTCGATCAACTCCACTGGAATAAGGCGTACACCGTCCAAACACAGCGAATTAACAGGATCATCCTTTACGTTAAATTCTTGATGAACACAAGGAGTGCGGATGTATCCAACTCCACGATTCGGCTTAATTGTAGTAAACGGATAGTTAGCAATCTCCGCGGGCGCTAAAGTGGCGGCAGAAAAAAATGTTGACTTGCCAACATTAGGCTTACCAACAATTCCAATCGAGTAAGGCCGGGTTTTTTTCCCTATCATGGACATGATAGTCAACTCTACGGATAAATTTGTTGAAGTTGGAATAAAGCTTTTGAAAAACAAATGTTCACGACTTGAGAAAGTACTCTGATAAGAAGCAAAGTTTTTCAGACAAGCAGGGTAAATTGTGAAGCAAATCCAGTAAGGGGAAAAACTTGCAAAGCTCTCAAGCTTTAAAAGCAGCTGTTGCAATCCTTGTTACTATTGCGTTATGGTCAAACGGTTGGTTTTATCCTCTAATTCTTCTACCCTTTCTCTATGTCAAATGGGTTGCCAATAAGTCCTTTCGGTGGATAGGATTTCGAAAAGAAACAGTTTTTTACTCGGCCTTTTTAGGTGGTTTGTTGTCATTTGTAGTAGTTTTAGTGTGGTATCCAATTTTTGTTTACTATCTGCCGTTACTTGAAAACGTTTCAATAACGCTTTACACTTTGTTTACAGACATTGTTTGGTATCCATTTTATAAAGAGGTTACGTATCGAGGCTTCATTCTTGCACATTTAATTATCGATAAAAGCAACATATTTTCAGCTAGAAATTTGGCTGCAAACTTTATGCAAACAGGCCTTTTTCTTTCTGTTCACTATAAATTCATTGCTTCAAATACGCTACTGTTTTTTGTCCCAGCATTTTTCCTTGGAATTGTGAGTGGATTAATATTCCTAAAAACAAGGAACATATTCGGATGTATTCTGTGTCATTCGTTGACAAATGGAACTGCCCATCTGATAACCATTCTGCTTGGCAAAGGTTTTTTGGGATAAAGCTAAAAGTCTTAGGAAAAGCATTTGGCTCCTTAAAGGTCTTTAGACTTACACCTTGTGAAACATAGTTGCAACTAAAATGGAATTTTGAACTTTCAGCATCTTTTGTAAAGTCCTTTCAACTACGTCTTTCCAAGGCTGTGCTTTTATATCTCATCAAAGAAGCTATGTCTGTTGATATCCAAGTGTTCCATGTCAAGAGCATAAAGCGTGAAAATATATCTATGTGTTCCAGCAGAGGGGACATGATTCACCGTATTCATTTTTGCTAAAGTAGTTTACAACTTGATTAGCCTTGGTGGGTAGTCTTCCTCTCTCTCTAAACTTCTTACGCTCTTAGGGATGTTGTAAACAAGTCAGTGGATAAGCTCTTCTTGGAGCATTTTGGTCAGTAACACTTGAAGCAAAACTTTTCGTTTCTTTAGGTGTACGTTCAGGTGGGTCTTCCCATGAAAGTTGAAGAGAAACATTTTCTCCATCGCAGGTATACTCAGAAGGAATATTGCCACCATCCTCAAATGCCCCACTCTTTAACCCCGTATTCTTATATCTCTAAGCTTACAGAGGTTGCTTTTCACATAAAAAAACTTTAAGGTTATGTTTAGAGAAGAACTGCAACAATGAGGAAGAAGGGCTTTTTTGAGGAGTAACCATGAAAGAATACATTCAAATAATCACCACCACTGATACAAAAGAAAGCGCAGAAAAAATTGCAGATATGCTTGTTAAAAATCGTCTCGCTGCGTGCGTTCAAATAATTGGTCCTATAGCGAGTGTCTATTGGTGGAAAGGGAAAATCGAAAAGTTTGCTGAATGGCTATGCATAATCAAGACTCGAAGGGATTTGTATAAGGATATTGAATCCTCAATACGACGCAAGCATACCTATGAAATTCCGGAAATCTTGGCTGTTCCCGTTATAGAAGGTAATGAAAGCTACATTTTGTGGCTTAGCAAAGAGTTAAGAAAATAGGTTTGAGGCATATCTGTAAAAACTTTTCCATTTTGTGTATTTGTGTTGCACATTTACACGCAAAGGTTTATTAAATCGTAATACACGCTCTTATTCAGTATCGCCGATGGAGCCACCAAAATGACCTTGCAACAGAGCATTTCCAGAAAAACGGACAGATACGAAGAAATGCTTAACGAGGCAGTGGATAAAGCGCTTACCAGAGTTTTCGGCTCCACAGCAGCGAAAGTTATTTACACATACTTGGAGAACAATCATTCCATCAAGAAAAACGAAATCGCTGAGAAAATCGAGTCTTTCAGTCAAGCAATGCAGGAATACTTTAATTCAGGAGCAACAGTAGTGGAAAAGGAAATACTTGAAAGCTTCTACTCAGATCTAGGTGTGTTTCAACCAGTTGAACTAGAAAACAATAACGAATTTGTTCAACGCTTAAAAACACTAATGCCTCCTTAACAGTGCACCACTAACGTTCTTTATTCTTGAAGTCAAAAGAGATTTATTGAAAAGTCCGCTTGAATAGAAAGCGGAACGAGGTTTAATGTCGCCAAAAATCATTCCAACAAGCAAGTACATAAACTCTCTTAAAGAGAAATACAAAGATCTTGAAGTACCTATTTACAAGCTTAGAAAGTGGTTTTCCATCAAGCAAAAAATTTTTTTCGACTGCGAAAGCCACGATAAAACATCGTGTCTTCGAGAGATATTAAATAAGCCAAACTTCCCCGCCTTTAGAATATACCTAGTGGTCAAGGATATTACTGTCAGTAGCCACAGCTTTATGGATGTGAATTTTCGAAACTTAGGAGGAAATGAAACACTAGAACATTTCATAAATCGCTATCATCAACAGCTTGAGACGATGACGAAACTAAGTTTACAAGGCGCAGGTCGAGAGTATGTCGATTGTATAGGACATAGCTATGAAGAAACAATGCCGTAGAGTTCTTGTGAGATTTCAGGAAATGTAATGAACTTGATAGTTCAGAGTTAAATAAAGGGATTTCCTCATGAAAGTTCTTTTCGTGGAACCGCCAAAAGAATACTGGTTTGTCATGGGTGAATATCTCCCCCCTCCCCTTGGAATTCTCGAACTAGCAGCCTACCTTGAAAGTCGAGACAAAAACGTTGAGATAGAAGTGGTGGACTGTCAAGCAAGACAATTTGATTGGAAAAAATTAGAAAGATATATAGAATCATCAAGCCCCGACATAGTGGCTCCAAGTGCCCTCGCAACATGCAATGCCTACACCGTTCTCCGAACGGCCGAAACTGCAAAAAAAGTAAACCCAAACATAAAAACAGTTGTTGGAGGACAACATTTCACAGCCACAGCACAAGAGGCTCTAAAAACCTATTCAGAAATCGACATAATCATTCGAGGAGAAGGCGAACAAACTTTTGCAGAACTAGTCCAAGAATTAAAGAAGAAGGAACCTTCCATTTCAAAAATCAAAGGCATCTCCTTCAGACAAGAAGATAAAATTGTACATAATCCGCCGCGACCTCTAATCGAAAATCTAGACGACTTGCCTTTTCCTGGTTATCACTTCGTAAAGGATTACATGAACAAATACCACTTTGCTATGATGGCTGGCGCGAAAAAATACGCGCTTATCGAAGGTTCGAGGGGTTGCCCCCACAAATGTACCTTTTGTTCTCAGTGGAAACATTGGAGGAGCACTTGGAGAATAAAGTCGGCGAAGCGGATTGCAGATGAGTTTGAATACTGTTACAACGAGTTTGGAAGCAGTTTTCTTTGGTTAACAGATGACAATTTTGGTTTAGGAAAACACGCTAGCGCCTTGTGCGACGAAATCATCAACCGCGGAATTGCTGATGATATAATGTGGTTCATGCAGGTTAGATGCGACGACATCATTAAGCATAAACATGTTTTGCCTAAGATGCGAAAGGCTGGAAACCGTTGGATGCTGATGGGGATAGAAAGTGGCAATGTAGCTACGCTAAAATCGTTCAACAAAAGAATAAGTCCCAAAGACGCCGCACAGGCGATAAAGTTGCTAAAAGAAAATGGTATCTTCGCCCAAGCAACCCTAATCATAGGAGAACGAAAGGAGTCAGCTGAATCGATAGCCAAACTTAGAGAGTTTATAAACCACATTGACCCAGACTTAGCAATCTTTATGGTTCTCACACCGTTTCCTGGAACTGAACTTTACGAAACGGCTAAACAAAACGGTTGGATAGAAGATACTAACTGGTCACACTATGACATGGCTCACGCAATAATGCCCACAGAAACTTTGTCCAGAAAGGAGGTACAAGAAGAATTATACCAATGCTATCGTAGCTTTTATGGTTCTGCGAGCAGACGTCTCAAAGGCCTTTTCTCTCGTAACAAGCTCAAAAGAAGAACCTATCGATATCTTGCAAGCCAAGGTCTTCTGAAAGCGTTAAGGGACCTATTTTGAAACCGTCTCACAACTTTATCACTATATTCTTTCTGACATTTTCCTTCTTAGGACTAATTCTCATTTCTGCATTCACGAACTTGTCTCAACCAGTACAAGGCGACATCTCTTTGCGAAAACTCTTTGTAGGCATGATATTCAGCATTGTTTGTGTTCTAGGAATTCTTGCTGGGATATTTCCTTCAAAATGTTCAAACATATTGCACTTCGGAAAGGCAAAGCAAGAGTGCACTCCAAGATCGGCAGACTTGCCGAAAAAAGCACTGACATTACAGGGACATCATCCTAATTGTGGAAACTTTGCCGCTCATACATTTCAAATAGGAAATAGGATTCTTTGTGCTGGATGTACGGGATTGATTCTAGGCGCCATTCTTTCCCTTTTTGGAGTTACACTACACTTCTTTGCCAACCTACCTCTTTGGTCAAACTATTCCTTGGTTTTTTGGATTGGCTGTATAGGAGTCTCTTGCGGGCTACTCCAGTATCATTTGTTCAACTTAGGCAAAAGTTCTATACACCTCTTTGTGAACATCTTCTTTGTCTTTGGCGTTTTTCTCCTTCTTGTCGGTCATGACGAAATGACGCAGAATGCTATTACTGATTTTTATCTGATTACTTTGAGTATTTTTTGGCTCTACACTAGAATACTCCTTTCTCAACTGGACCACAAAAGGATTTGCATCACTTGCCATGTGGAAGAATGTGAGTTTCCTTGGAGAAAAAGTGTGGAAAATGATTAGTAGCTGCGCCGCATTCCGTAAAGGGCGCCTGCAATAATTAATACACCAACAATGACTATGATAAGTGGCCCCATGTAATTCCATATATTAGTAAATCCTAAAAGGATTGCCAATCCAATGAAGACAATTATAAGTCCAAAAATTATCCCTATTAAAGCTCCTCCATACGGAAGCCCGAAACATTCGTATTCTATGTGGCGGCGTTCATGAGGTCCAAAACATTCATCAGAGTGGTATTTTCTATCGAAACGTGATATTTCTAGCTGTGTGCCACACTGTATGCAGACCTTAGCGTCGTCCTCGTTTTTGGTTCCGCATTTAGTGCAGTAAACCAAGCTTATTTCCCCCATCCTAAGACACGATTGTCTACTTTCTTCTTAAGACTTTTGGTAAATAGAAGCGATCTTTGAGCCTTATCCACTGTATAAGCCAAAAACGTGAAATTGCATTTTAAACTATGTATCTCTTATTCGTCTTTTCAAAATCCTTTACGATTTCCATCACGCGTTTCGGCGCCTTCAAAGAATCCAATGGAAGACCTCGTAGTAAAGACCAAGGTCCTAACTTTGCCAGCCGTGTGGCAACGTGTTCTTCACCAAAAGATGCTTTCGAAATTTTATAAACGAGAGGGCGGACCTTTGATTCTCGGATATATCCTAAAGCATGGAGATATTCGTGAAGTAGTAGTGTGTAGACAAAAGCGTTTATCACCTTTATGGACTGCGTGGCTGCTTCAACTATTTGGACAAGAGCACGATTTAGGACTATGTTGTTTGTTCCTAACGGATGGTAGGCTCCAAGCCTGAGGGGCATATCATCGAGGAAAAGCATCATTCCGGGGCGATGTTGCCTCAATACAGTTTTTGTGTTGTCTTTTACTATTTCCCACACTTCACTGTATCCTTGCGCGTTGTCCAGCCGCTTTTGATTCTCTACCATTTCGTCCATAACTCTTCAACTTCGAAAATGAAGAATTTACGTTTTTCCCCATTAACCTTTTGCGGCTTCCATTCCTAAGGCTTTGGCGACATCGCTACGAAAACTACAACTGCAACAAGTGCGAAGCCGACTATGAAGAAAACGAGGACGAATTCTTGTGGAAATCCGAAAATGTAGTGTTGCACGTTATAATTGAAAGTTACAAATTTAGTCTCTTCTGAAATATGGTTTTCAAAGTGGAAGTTGTATGTACCTGTTTTTGAAGCAGTAAACTTAAAGTCTTTTAGGGTGATGGCAGTGTAGTTTAGAA
>JBHIEO010000042.1:0-7723 GCA_046760665.1 Bathyarchaeia archaeon | reverse complement strand
GGGAGACATCTCCAATTGCACGGTACTACCTTAAGCCTATAATCTCAGTAATACCTTTAGTGAATTGCAGTACATCCTTCTTTTGTAGTTGATCTATTACTCAATAAAAAATAATTTCCACAGCGTTATCCGAAGTTATCAACAACGTAGAAGCACTATGTTATTTTCTTTTTGGATATTTTGCATGTGTATATAATAAACATTAAAGCTTAGAAAACGTCTTAAATTTTTGCAGATAAAGCACAAAATATATATTCTTGTTTTAATTACTATAAAAAACATGTCAAGGGAGAAATGGGTGACTAATCGTATTCTATGGATTGGTCTCTATGCGTTGCTATTGTTATGTTTCTTTCTCACTGGTTTCTACTTTCCCAATCTTGCTTTGGCTGGTTTTTACATGCTGCCTTTCATGTTGAGCATCCTTTATGGTTACTTCAAGAGGGTGACTGGAGCTTTTTCTACGTTTGTGGTTGGGCTTGCTCTATACGGGCTCATGGCAGTAATATCATGCGGCGTACTTGCTACCTTCGAATCTTTTTGGATATACATTGAAAACTTGCCCATAATCTGGGCTGAAATAAACACTTTTAATGAAGCATTGGCTGGCGTTATGATATTGCTTATTGGCGTTTTTGCATCACAGATACCTCTAGGAGCTTTTGGGGTGTTTATTGGAATCGGTATAGATAAACTGGGAAAAACACTACAACGATCCAAAGAACGTATAATCACTTATGGTAATTTCACGAATGAAGGTGTGACGAAGACAGGTGTTGTGAAGGTGAGAGTGATTGGAACAATCCCTGAGAATTTGTATGAGTGGATGAAAAAAGAAATCGAAGCTGGCAATTTTGTAAATCAAAGCCATATTATGGAAGCGGCTCTTAAACAACTCAAAGAAAAGGCAAAAAAATAACATAGGACTCGAAACTTGGGGCTCTTAAGATATTATACAACGGGTATCTATAGTCCAAACTAGATTACAACAGATGTGTGCATGCCTTTTTATATTCTAAATTTGGCATTATCATAAATGTGGACTAGTTTACGCTTACCCGTCTCACAAGCTTTGGAACCGTAAATGTCAACCTCAACCTCTTTAATTCCTCTGCGATTTGAGCAGGTGAACCTAGCAACTCCTTAATACCACTAACGTGTGCAGCTCCTGTCAAAGTCAAAACCTTTACTTCTTCACCTGTATTCAGCTTCCGCGTTACAATCCAAGCTAACCGAGCAGCCATCAGCGCATTTCGTTCGTCAATTAAAACTTGCCAAACATGGGGAGCTTGCATACGTAGAGCCTCTAGGTTCCTGGCATAACGGTTCAAAACTTCATCTTTAAACCCTCTCTCCCATAACCACGTGTCATCATCATTGCTGTGCCTAAAAGGAAAGCTTAGGAAAGAAAAACGCCACAGCATGGAAGGAGGCAGCAGCCGGCGCACTCTCTGCGCAATCTCCCTTTCAGACATATCGATAAGCCATATGTTTGCATTTACATTACCAACTGCATCAGTAGCCCCAACAAATTCACATCTTCCAGCACAAGATGAACGCTCTGGACAAGAGCCACACCGGCGACTTAAAAACTGAAATCGCTGCATGTCAAGCTCAATCGCCAAGTCTGTGGGCTTCAGCGTTCTAACCGCTTCGTGAGCCTCCAAAAGACTTCTTCTAGTAAAGTGGGCTGTACCCAAGATTGTGATGTATTTGTTGTAGTCTACGTTTAGGATTTCAGCCTCCACTATAACAACCGCCCTACTATTCAATTTTTATAGTTCGCTTCTTATCGTTCTCAACGGTTCTCTGCGCTTTAGGAATAGTAACTTCAAGGACACCATTCTTGTAGCTTGCAGTAGCCTTCTCATGGTCGATGTTCTCAGTGGGTAATTCTACTGTCTTGAAGAAGTTTCTAGCATTTACTTCGACAAATCGATCCGTGATGTTGAGTTGAATCTCGCTTTTGTCTACACCTGGCACCTCCATGTAAATTCTTATGCTTTCTTTGTCCTCAAAGATGTCTGTAAGAGGTTCTCTTTTCTCTTCAAAAATGCGTTTTGGAAAGTGTATTGGCTCACCGAGTTGAAACTGCCCTCGTGCCACGTAACCCCTTACACCTGGCTTTTTAATAGGCTTTATGTCCCAATAGCCTTTAAGCTGTCCACTTTTAACAGCCCTTTCGAAATTCTGCATTTCTTTGAACATGCGCTCCATCAAACGTTTATAGAAGTTATCAATGTTCCTGAAAACCTCGTCGTCTTTATGATAATCTACCATGCTTTCTCACCTCCTTTCAGCGGCTTCAAACATCTTTTGTAGATGTCTCAAAACAAAGCTGAGCATGATAAAGCTAGCTTCTCCAAATTCAGAGCAACGGTATCTTCCGTTATGGTTTTTCTCGAGAAGTCCGCTTTCACTAAGTTTCCGTGTATTTTCCCAGACCAATTTCGGGTTAAGACCAAGGTCGCGGATGAATTCAGCAAACCCCATTGTCAGGTCTTCGTCTTCTATCAAAAGCTTCATCATTCTTAACCTATTTTTGTGAGATAACGCGTCAAAGAGTTTGGAAAATTGCTGAAAATCTTGGTCCATAAATCTCATTGCATTTTCCAAAAATTTTTTCGGCCATTCTTCCCTTGAAAGCGGCACTTCAAAAACAATATCATCATCCTTAATTAGCATTAATCTTGTCCTCGCCAAAGCATTAGATGGCGAAATGAAGGGTTCAGCTGAAACTGTTTTTGTTTGAAGTTTAGATGGCAAACAGATTACTTCATCAAAGAACTTTTCAAGGTCATGTTTCTTTTTTGGACTGCAATAGCCGCATTCTACGGCGACTTTGTATCTTGGGTTCCATCCGACGACGTCGACTCGACAATTTTTAAACCAAAACCTTTCGTATATTTCATCCTCTGTAAAGCCTTTTTCTTTTAAGATTTCTTTGGCTTTTTTGGTTAAATCTTGATAGCTTATTGTCATGTGTATTCCTTCGGGTGCTTTGTTACCTTTTGGTAAGTATCTATTACCAAAAGGTAATATTTAAAAGTTGCGAAAAACAAAAACGTATTAAGAAAACAAACAATAACTTGTACGAGGAGTAAAAGCTTGTCCTTTCATGAGGCTATGTTGTACGAAAAGCTACCAGAAAACAAAGTTCACTGCTACTTGTGCGCCCGCAACTGCAAAATAAACGAAGGTGGAACTGGCTTCTGCTTAGTTCGAAAAAATGAAAAAGGCAAACTATATTCCCTAAACTATGCAAAAGCCTGTTCTGCTTGCGTTGACCCTATAACCAAAAAGCCCTTAGCTCATTTTCATCCCGGGGCTTTAGTTATGTCAATAGCAACCGTAGGCTGCAACTTCCGCTGTCAATTCTGTGATAACTGGATAATAAGTCAGAAAAAAAAGATTGCTGGACACCATTTTCCGCCAGAAGAGGTTGTGAAGGCTACTCGGGATAACGGCTGTCAAGGAATAAGTTACACCTACACCGAACCTACAATATTTTTCGAGTATGCTTATGACACTGCGAAAATAGCTCATGGTGTTGGCTTTTTCAACACCTTTGTGACAAATGGTTACATGACACCAGAAGCGGTGAAAAGCATTGCCCCGTATCTAGATGCTGCAACAGTAGATTTTAAGGGAGCAGCAGACCCAGAATTTTACAAAAAGTTTTCGTCAGTGCCCTCTGTGGAACCCATTTTCCAGTCATTGATGGAAATGAAGCGAAACCACGTTCACATTGAAATTACAAACCTTATCGTGCCTAAAATTGGAAATTCATTGGATAAGCTTAGGAAGTTAGCTACGTGGGTGCGTGACAATTTAGGCGAAGATACGCCGTTTCATCTTTTAAGGTTTCATCCAGACTATAATATGACCGGGGTAATTGCAACTTCAGTGGCGGCTATGGAAGAAGCGTATGTTGTCGCTCATAAAGAAGCAGGCTTAAACTATGTTTACATAGGAAATGTGCCGGGGCACCGTCTTGAAAACACTTACTGCCCCGATTGTAACGAGTTGTTGATAAAACGCTTTAGCTTTGAGATAGTGAAATGGAACTTAACTAAAGACATGCGTTGTCCAGCATGCGATCACAGCGTTCCAATAAAAGGAGAGCTGCATCCAACTAGAGTTGCCTATCCATACGCGTTATTTTAGTGCTTAAAACATGCCTAACCATATAAATTGATGTTTAACCCTATTTCTTTTGATGGTTAAATTTGTGGGCGATTCTAAGACCAGATGCAACAGCAGTATTAAACGACAAGAATGTTCGTACAAGCCTAGCTAGATACTTTGATGTTATGCAAAACAACAAAGTAGCAAAATTTTTGGTGGCTCGAAAACTCGCGGCTCACTTTAACAAAGACGATTCGACCACAAAACTATGGAAAATGCATAGCCAACTGCTAAACGACTTCTGTCAACTTGAGAAGGAAATTGACAGTCGTCTAACATGCTTGGAAGAATTAGAAACGCCCCTCCATTCCTTCTTAGACTTGAAGGTTGAAATCGCAAATCGCATTTTAGAAAGCTGCCACTTCTGCACTAGGCGATGTGGCTTCAACAGAACAGGAAGTACATTGGGCTACTGCAAATGCGGAACCCAAATCACTGTCTCCACAATGTTTGAGCACATGGGCGAAGAGCCAGAACTAGTGCCCTCTGGAACCATATTTACACTTGGCTGCACAATGCGCTGTCGCCACTGTCAAAACTGGACTATATCACAGTGGATGGAACTGGGAGAAACTTACTCTCCTCAACGTCTTGCAGTAGTAGTGGAACACCTGCGCAATAAAGGTTGCAGAAATGTTAATCTGGTAGGCGGTGAGCCGACGCCGTGGCTTGCACAATGGCTTGAAACTTTCAAACATGTTAATGTCAATGTGCCAGTTGTCTGGAACTCTAACTCTTACTACAGCGAAGAAACAGCCAAACTTCTTGCTGGATTTGCAGATGTTTATCTTCTAGATTTCAAGTATGGAAACAATGAGTGCGCCAAACGCATATCTGACGCTCCGAACTATTGGGAAGCATGTACTGGCAATCACGTTTATGGAAAGGAATATGGTGAACTCTTAATCCGAGTCCTAGTTTTGCCAGACCATTTGGATTGCTGCGTCAACAATATCTTAGAATGGATAAGCAAGAATCTTGGACCGGCAACACGTACAAACATCATGTTTCAGTACAGACCTGAATGGCGGGCACAAGAAATTTCTGAGCTACGAAGACGATTGACTAACGTTGAAAGAAAAAAGGCTATTCACCTTGCCAAGAAAGCTGGACTTGTCAATTTTATAACGTGAGAGAGCTGACAGTGAAAGTGAGCCCAAAATAGATTATAACAGCTCCGAACACAGCAACGATAAGTCTATACCATTTATATCCTGCAACATTCATTCCCCTCTTCGCGAAATGGGCAATGGTTGTAAGCCACACATAGTCCATCCACACGTGACAAAGATACATAAACACAACACCTGCTAAAGATGCAAACTCGAGGGAAATGACGACAAGCTGCGCTCCGACAGTAAACCACCAAACGACAAAGAAAGGATTCAAACCAGTAAAAGCTAAACCTATCAAAAGGAGGTTACGAGAAGCCACTTCATTTGGTTGGGGTTCTCCGAGTTTAGAAGAAATAGAACCGTGGATTTGCACTATGCCAAAAATGATAAGAACGATTCCTCCAGTAACTCCAATCACAAACTTAACTGTCTGCTCGCTTGCAATAGTTAGAAGTCCGAAAGCCAACAGTATTACAAGAGAGAATTCAACTATAGTGTGTGCCATAGAGAATATTAAGCCACTCTTGGCCCCTGACTTAGCACCTTTAGAGATGGTGGCAAAAAACAGAGGACCGGGAGCCAGAGCACCTGAGACTGTCACAAGGATAATGGTTGCGACGAAGTTCAATATTTCCATAAAACTAGAAACATGAGAATTTGGATAATAATCTTCTGTATGCTAACCTCATGACTGAGAATTTGGAAAGGACGTTCTATGTTTCATAGGCGACCAAAAGCTATTTCTCTTTGAACTAGCCTGTTATCTCAAGGAAGAAAACAAAAAATGCGTTATTGTCCAGAATGTGGCGGTGAAATGCAATACATGTCCGTGACAAAACGTTATGCATGCAAGAGCTGTGGGCTCTCAGTTACTCACCAAGAACTTATTGAACTGAGACAACAGATGCAACCAAAGTTTGAGTCGGATAGCGAAGAACGTAAAAAAGCACATAAAGAATACCTGAAATGGTGGCTCGGCAAGAAGAAGTAGAAAAAAACGCTGCATAACACGCTTAACCTAGCCTAGACAATTGACTTTTTCGTTATAATTATAGCTTCCAAACACGTTTTTATCTTTACTGAGTGGTTCAAAAATGATTGAATTAGTTGAGATTATATGCGTTGGCAACGAGTTGCTAATAGGAAAAACACTAAATACAAACGGTCAATGGTTGGCGAAAAGGATAACTTCCTATGGACTTTCTGTCAGTCGAATAACAGTTATTGGCGACGACGTAAAAGAGATTGCAGAAACTCTTCGGGAAGCGATTCATCGAAATCCACGTTTTATAATAACAACGGGCGGTTTAGGACCTACTTTTGACGACAAGACGCTAGAAGGCCTTGCTGAAGCTTTTGATGTTCAACTCAAGATAAACAAGAAGGCCTTGAAGATGATTGAAGAAAAATACGAGGAGTACGCAGAGGAAATAGGACACGAAAAGTTCGAGTTGATTCCGTCAAGAGTTAAGATGGCAAAAATTCCAGAAGGAGCAGAACCCCTTCCAAATCCTATTGGCACCGCACCAGCAATTACCATCAAAAGCAACAGTGTTACTGTTTTTGCGTTGCCTGGAGTTCCTTCAGAAATGAAAGCAATTTTCGAAAACTCGCTCTCGCCTATTCTTAAGACGGCAGCAGGCAATCTGACGTTTTTTGAAACAAGCCTTCATGTAGCAGGAATTATGGAGTCAGAGATAGCCCCTCTCATAGACCAAGTCATGCACGACAATCCTTACATATACATTAAATCTCATCCTATGGGCACCGAAAAAAAGCCAAGAATAGAGCTACACTTCTCCACCACAGCGGAAAACGTTGAAACGGCGAAAAAACATGTTAGTAGAGCTTTGATTCAGCTTTCAGAAATAGTTAAAGCAAAAGGAGGAAAAACCAAACCTGCAAAAGCGAAAAAACACTAGCACCTCTTTGAATAGGAAAGTCTTTTCTTTCTTGAACACCATTTTTGCTCGGTTGCAATGAAGGAGTAGGCTAGACTCTGACCAAAGGAATGATTGTAAATCCGGGTTCCTGAAGCAACCATATATTTGAAGCAAAACTCAATGACCATTAAGCCGACTGAAGTTGACTGTAATAAAGTTGGGGCCTCTCCAATATACCATCTTGCTAGGAGTTATTCTTATTAAAGTGTCTGAAAACTTTTTGTATTCAGCAACCACCGGCGATTGTGCTTTTTTGAGAACTGGATACTTTTTACGAAAGTTTTCATAGGCTTTTACCAACTTCTTGTCTTTGACAATCGATAGAGAGTTTATAGTTTTCTCAACTATAGCTTTGCCTTGCACCATAACTCCTCTGTTGTTAAAAGGATTTGAAGCGTCTCTAATGTCAATTGTCAGCGAGACTTTCGGGTTAATGTGGATGTTTTTCATCTTTTTTGACTCAGAGGAAGCTACTAC
>JBHIEO010000041.1:0-7738 GCA_046760665.1 Bathyarchaeia archaeon | reverse complement strand
AGTCTGCTTCTTGACTTAAGATAATTTTAGGTGAGATAAACCAGTTCTGAGCTAGGTTGTATAGGTGTATGTTGGAAACTGTGAAGTATTCTGCTCTCAATCTTTGATGGCTTCTAGAAGACTCATTACATTCCAAAGTTTTACTCGAGTGTAAGGCGGCATGTTTGGGTCTTGAAGAATATCGTCAAGAACGGAAATAGCGTTGGAAGCTCTTACTGCAGGAGTCAATTCTCCAGCTTGAAGAGCGTCCATCGACTCTTTCGCTGCCCGCCTTATGTTACGAGGAGTTGTCGTGTCTTCAGAAACCTGGCCTAACACTACCATGGCCTGTCCAATTCTTTCCTCGTATTCTTTCAATTTCTTCTTACTCACCATGTTCTGTGCCCTCCCCACAGCAAAATCGAGAGCAACCCTCAAATTATTCAAGACATAATATTAGTTTTTGAGGTTTTAAACTTGACTGAAAAGTCTAAGGACATTCAGCAGATGGTAGATATGCTAAAGCAAGGCGCGACGCTTACAGAGCTTTCCTGCCCTGCATGCGCCTCTCCTCTGTTCAGATTCAAAAGCGGAGAATTGTGGTGTGCCAAATGTGAAAAACGTGTTATTGTTTTAAAGGAAGGGGAGACGGCGGAGAAGGTGACAAGTCAGGCGCGACTAACGGTTCTTGAAAATACAATATTGACGAAAATTCAGGCGGTTGAGAAGAAAATTAGCCGAGAAGAAGACGCAGAGGAACTACAGAAGCTTAACACAGTTTTAGCCTCCCTCCTAGAGAACCTTGAAAGGTTAAAGAAAATGAAAGAAACCTAGGGTGCCCTAGGATGCTAGGGCGTTACGAGAACTTTCCAAACATCATCCACGGCATAGCCCGCTTCTCTTACAGAGCTTCGCAAAAGAAAGCACAGCTGGCAATAGTGTCAGCTTTTTATCAGTTAAACAGAAAAAAGTGCAGGCTTAAAGACATAGCCTACCTATTTCCACCAACCTATGAGGTCAAATTCGAGTTCGGCATTGGAGAGGACATCACCTTCACTTTTCTGGACGAAAACGAGTTAAACACGTTGGAAACTAAAATTACAAAAAAAGCACTCATGTTTCTGGATTTTCTATGCGTTCTTCAATACCACATCATTGACAAGTCTAGAAAGCGAGCTCCATTAAAGTTTGACTATTATCTGCTGCGGTTTGCATTTGCCAAAAATTACATGGAGTTTCTAGTCTCCCATGAAAGAGGCCCAATGCGTGTTCACGTAGAAGACTTGATAAACTTCTTAACCGAGTGTATCAAGAAAGAGATGGCTGCCAAATACTCTGTTGCCCTCAAGCCTGAAGGCAAACGTACAGTTTAGTGTTTCTCTAAGAACTTTAGAACAACGTTTTCGATAGTTTTAGCTACCTCTTCCATCGACACGTTTCCATCAACCATTACAAGCTGCTTCTCTTCCACCAGTTTTAAGTAAACGTTTCTAACTTTTTCCTGATTTTGCAACGTTTCCATAACTGATTTTCTTCGTTTAATGCGGTTGATTACGACCTCTGGCGGCACGTCGATGTATATTGCAAGATGCGGTTTGATAGCGCATTTGTTTATCTCTCTGATCCACTCCAAGCTGAGGCCAGATGCCCCTTGGTACGCCATGGACGAGTATACGTAGCGGTCGCACACAACGATTTTTCCTGCGTTTAGAAGAGGTTTGACTTCGTTTTCAACGTGGTCAACACGGTCAACTGCGAAAAGCACGGCTTCTACAACTGCTGGAACACGCGTATTTCCCTGAAGTATGTGCTTTCTTATAATTTTGCCAAAGGTGCCTTTACTGGGTTCTGTGGTGTAAACCGCGTCGTATCCCCTCTTCTTTAAATTTTCTACAAGGCGACGTGTTTGAGTAGTCTTTCCACTGCCATCGATGCCCTCAACACAAATAAATGCACCACGGCTTTTAGTCACCATTAGTCCTCCTCCGCCACAAGACACCGTGTCTGGGGGCTATATTTTTCTTTTGAGAAGACGCAGTTTGTGGCCAAGAATTTCAACTTCACCTTGTCTTTCAAGAAAATCGGTTTGAACGAAGTCTTTGCGTAGCTCCAACATGTTAAGCGTATCGTAGCCGTTATGAATTAAGAAGTTTAGGGAAGCTGAGTGCTTAGGCTCTACAGACAAGTATATCGATGTCTCACCTCTTCTTCGAACAAAGTCTTCACATTTCGCCAGCAGCTTGCTACCTACACCTTTTCTCCTAAAAGATTTTGCAACAAAAACTTCTCTCACGAAGTATGCTCCGTCCCAAAGCTGAACCCTTGCAAACCCAACAAGCTTTCCAGAATCTTCAGCCACAAACACCCACGAATTCTCCTCCAAGCTTTCTTTTGCAGTCTCCACAGCCTCTTTTTCGTCAAGCTTCAGTTGTCCCCAGCCTTGCCATTCTCGCATCTCATTGAAAAAAGCCTTGTAGAGACAAGCCAAATCATTAAAGTCACGGTTTTGATATCTCCTAATGTTCATAAAACCCCTTCTCCATAGTTGTGCAAATCATATATATTCTAGACGCATACTGTTTTTTAGCTGTACATGAGGGAAGTTATTTGACGAGAATTCATTTAGGACTTTTGACTTTTGGTGTCTTTCTAATAATCGTAGCAGTTTGGATAGCCGCCTCTGTTTTAGCAATCATCACTACCAAAAATCTTGTTCCTTTAATTCTTCTATCCAGCGGCGTTTGGACCGTCGTTGTAGCAGGCATTAAAACGGTTATACCTGAAGAAAACAACGGCGCCTTCAGCACTTTCGGCTGGGGCATGCTCTTCATAGTTCTCGGCGGTTCATGGTACCTAAACAACGTCGGAATGCCAATAGAATTCACAGTAGTATTCGTACTGCTTTTGCTTGGAGCTTTAGCTGTTGTTACAGCGTTGCGAGTAAGCAAAAAATAGAAGATTTATTTCAACCCTACACATAAGAGACTTGAGGCCTTCCATGTCCATAATACAAGAAATCAGCTGCACCCACTGCGGAGCTCCAATTCAATTCAAGCCTGGAGAAATCGTAACCACTTGCCGCTACTGCGGCTTCACACAAGTAATCGAAACAGGCAGCCCCTTCACCTTCGAACATTCCATGTTCCTAAACAAGTACGACCCAGCTCAAGTTGAAAGCGTTGTACACGAGTGGATGCTGACAGGCTTCACAAAACCAGGCGACCTAGCAAAGAAATCAAAAATAACAGAAAAAAACCTGCTCTACCTTCCTTTCTGGGTTTTAGAAATTGAAGCATCCAGCTCTTATAAGGGCGTTTTTGAACGACTCACACCGCCAATAGTTAAGGAAGGAAAAATCGAAAAACACTATGACTGGCTTGTCCTTGCAAGGAAAGCTACCCAATTTCCCACCAGAGAGTACGATGTTCCATTAAAAGGCAAAATTCCTTACGACTTTCGAAAAATAGAAAATTTCGCAAAAGTTTTGAACAGCGAAATCGAGAAAAGTGAAGCAGTGGAAAAAGCGAAACAACAGATTGAAGCCCACCACCAGTTTTTAGTCAAACAAGACGTAGACAGAATAATAGCGATGGACACCGACTTCAAGTTCGGTGATGCTGTATACCTTCATGCACCAATCTGGTTCGTTGCCTACGAATACAAGAAGGAAAACTACCAAATAATCTTAGACGGTGCAACTGGAACCATAATTAGAGGCGACATACCCACCATAAAGTTCGGCTTGTTTTAGACAACTTCAATAAAGACAACACCGTCAAGTACCCAAAAACTCGCAAACTTCATTTTCTAAGCATTCGTATCCACAAGAACACGGTCAAAAAAACTGTCAATGTTGCAAGGATGATTTGCATAAAGCTGTTCCATGTTCCGAGAAGGTAATTCCACGGAACCCACCACCAAACAACGTTGTTAGGTGGCAACCCTCCAGCCCAAAACACATAAACCATAATGTCTTGGAGTCCGCCTATCATAAGTATATTTACAGTAGCAATTAGTGCAATGGAAAACTTCAAATCCTCTACACTTTTGTTAGAGCCTAACCAGTATATAACTCCAATTATCACCGAAAACACGACGAATATGGCAGTGTATATAGCCCAATATTCATTAGCCCATTCATAAGAAAATTGAAGTCCGTGACGATACAAGGTGCCATGAACAATAAAGTCTATCCTCGACATTAAGCAAAAAAACGTAAAGATTGAGAGCGCCACAGCGAAGCCCTTTAGAGCACTTGGCATCCATGTTCCCTTTTAGCAGGTTTTGGCTGTTTTCAAGGTGCCTATAGCATCGTGAGATTTAAGATAATTTTCGTCAAGGAAATAACGCCCAATTCGATTTATACAATATTCCGAATCCGATTAGGTAACAGTTCTCAGCGCTGAGAATAGAAGACTTATATTAGTAGGTCTAACACTCAAAGAGTGAAGTTCATGGGATTAATTAGCACTCTTAGACAAGAGTTCTCCTTCATTAAAGGCAACTATCGAATTCTTGTAGTGAGCTGGATAATAATGGACCTTGCTATGGAGATGCCTACCCCGAACTTCCAGTATTACGTTCAAGATGTCCTTGGCGGTCCTCCTTTAGCCCTAGGAATTATAGGTCTTGCCAACTTCCTTGCAATGGCTGCTGTAGCCTTTCCCGGGGGCTACCTTACAGACAAATACGGAAGACGCTGGCTCATTACAACAATGACCTTTGGAATGGCTCTGTCGTGGCTGTTTTTTGCGCTTGCCCCCACGTGGCACTTCGTTTTATTGGGGACGATAGTAAGTAGTCTCTGTTTAATCTATCAGCCCGCACTGTTCGCAATGCTCCAAGATTCGCTTCCACCGGAGCGCAGAGGCGTAGGCTCTTCGATCATCATGCTAATCCACGGTACATTCAACACTCCAGGTCCCATAATCGCAGGTTTCCTCTTATTGCAGTTTGGATTAGAGTGGAGTATGCGAATCATTTACCTAATTATGACAGCCCTTTATTTAACCGCGGCGGTATGGCGGCTTCAATTAAAAGAAACAATGAAAAATAGAGACCCAATTCGCTTTAGGTATTTTATTTCTTCATACCCGAAGGCCGTGAAAGAAAGCTTCAGCGTTTGGAAAGTTGTGCCCCGATCGATGTTCTGGATGTTTATTGTTCAAATTCTCGTAATGTTTGGAATGTCGCTTACTCAGGTGATTAACGCACTTTACGCAAGAGACGTGCTCTTAATACCTGAAGAACAGTGGTGGCTCGTTTTCGTTCCACTTTTGTTAACAATGGTTGTAGCAGCTTTTCCAATTGGCAAAATGGTCGACAAGATTGGAAGAAAAATTCCATTAGTTCTCGGGCTGTTCATCTTAGGTGCAGCCGTATTAATTTTTGCCACTGGGACCCTGTTAACAGTTATGATTTCGATGATTCTATTCGCAATTGCTCAACTACTAGCGATGTCTGCGGCAGTGGCACTTTCCACCGACCTTGTACAACCGGAGTACAGAGGCAAAGTAAACGGATTCGTCAACTTTATGGGCTACATTGTTATGGGCTTTGGAATGCTGCTGGGCAACTATCTTTTTGTAGAAGGAGGGAACATGGGAATCCCTCAATTGCCTTTCTACGTAACACTTGGCTTAATTGTCCCACAGCTCTTCATAGTTTTGTT
Source organism: Bathyarchaeia archaeon (assembly GCA_046760665.1). GTDB lineage: Archaea > Thermoproteota > Bathyarchaeia > Bathyarchaeales > SOJC01 > JBHIEO01. Next base: position 2,088 of record JBHIEO010000041.1, on the reverse strand, counting down.
TCTCATACATGAACCCGAGAAGCGAGTAGGCGCTACAAACTCAGAGTAGACAACAATTTTATTTCTCGAAGCTTCATAATGTTATGGACTGAAACTTTCATGACGGAAAAGATCATCGGCCACGGCACATGGTACGACAAAACAGCCGCCAAAATCATAGAAAGAGAACGTAAGCTAGGTCGTAGTCTCGACTTAATTCGAACGGAAATGGGTCTCGGCGCCTCAGGACTGCCTCACATCGGCAGCTTCGGCGACGCCGCAAGATCCTTTGCAGTCACTTTAGCCTTAAAGGAGCAAGGCTTTAACTCTGAACTCGTCGCTTTTTCGGACGACAAAGACGGCTTGAGAAAAGTTCCAAAAGGTTTTCCTCAAACGATGCAAAAATACTTGGGCTACCCAGTTACGAATATACCAGACCCTTTCAAATGTCATAAAAGCTTCGGAGACCACATGAGTTCACTGCTGTTAGAAGCCTTAGACAAATGCAACGTAGAATACAACTTCATTTCAGCAAAAAAAGCCTATGAAGAAGGCTGGTTCACCGAAGAAATAAAAACAATTCTAACAAACGCGAAAAAGGTGGGAAAAATCGTAAAAGAAGAAGTGGGACAGGAAAGATACACCGAAGCCCTCCCCTATTTTCCAATATGTGGTAATTGCGGGCGAATTTACACCACAACTGCCCGTGAATTCTTGCCTAAAGAAGGCAAAATACTCTACACTTGTAGTGGAATGGAAATCAAAGGGAAACTGCTTGAAGGCTGTGGACACGAAGGCGAGATAGACTATCGAAAAGGCGAAGGCAAACTCAGCTGGAAAAGCGAATTCGCAGTGCGATGGAAAGCTCTGGACATAAGGTTCGAAGCCTACGGAAAGGACATAGAGGACTCAGTAAGAATAAACGATAGAATTTGCCGAGAAATCCTAGGCTATGAACCCCCTCTGCACGCAAGATACGAAATGTTCCTAGACAAAAGTGGAAAGAAAATTTCAAAATCTGCAGGCAACGTTTTTACACCACAAGTCTGGTTCCGCTACGGTTCACCCCAGTCACTAATCTTGCTCATGCTGAAACGTTTCGCGGGCACCCGCGAACTCTCAGTAGTAGACATCCCAAAATACATGAACGAATTCGATGACCTAGAGGACATATATTTCGGCAAAAAACGAATCGGTAACAAGAAAGAACTTGCCAAACTAACAGGACTCTACAAATACTGCTGGTGGCTAAACCCCCCGTCAAAACCATGCATCCATGCACCTTACAACCTCTTAGCATACCTAGTCAAAATTTCGCCAGAAGGAAAAGAAACAGAATACGTCTCAAAAAAGCTACGAGAATATGGCTACATAAAAGGCAAAGAGACACTGCCCACAAGTTTGAAGAAGAGAATCGAATACACCGCCAACTGGAACAATGACTTCATGGAAATAAAAGAAACCCCACTGAAACTCACAACAAACGAGGCTGAAGCAATAAAGGAGCTTGCAAAAACTCTTCAAGGCGAAGTGGACGCAGAAACAATTCAGAGCGCAATCTTCGACATCGCCAGAAAAAACAACATAAGACCGAAACAATTTTTCCAGACACTCTACACAATTCTCCTTGGAACAACTGCAGGTCCAAGACTTGGCCCTTACATAATTGCAATGGGTAAACAAAACGTCACAGAAGCTTTACAGCGAGCAATATCTTAACAGTCTCTCTACAGATTGAATGAAACAAAGCCCCAAGTTCAAAGTCGATATCTATAATTCTCAGAAGAGAACTGCAACCCTAGAGGTTTTCGAAGTCGCGAAGCTTTTTCTTAATTCGCTTCTCGATTACTAGCAATATAGGCGTAAAAACAAAAGTGATGAGAAGAATTGAGAAAATTCCAGCAGCAAAGTCAAATAACATAGCAGCAATTGAAACAGACTGAGGTAAAGCAAAGAAAACCCAAAACCTCCACCACAAATTTTCATCCTTAACAAAAAGCCAAGTGACATAATGCCCAGTTGTGAAAGAGTTCCACCACTTAAATTCGACATCCTCAATCCAAGAGTTCTTCATCAAATCCAGACTAACCACACACAACGCAAGAAGAG
>JBHIEO010000040.1:0-7837 GCA_046760665.1 Bathyarchaeia archaeon | reverse complement strand
GAAAGAATGCCGCGTCCTCTAGGCGTGTTGGCAAGTTCTCGCATGAAATCCATGTCGAACTCGCTCAATTTTTCATCCCTTTTTTGTGTTTTAGAAGTATGCAAGTGAAGAGAGTGTTATATATAGTTTTAGTATCTCTTAATACATCATATTTATTATGTTTAAATTAATATTTATGAGTAAAATAAAAAATACTACTTCGAGCAAACAGCTTGCTAAAAAATCACTAGCGCAGTCTGGGAAAGCTACAGAAGGATGATTCACTATCCTTTTCAATATACTTCAATATATCGTTAGGTGATTTTGTCAATCCGCATCTAAACAAAACGGAGTGAGCCCATTCCTTTTATTATTTGGTTTAGATGTCGAGTTTGTTTGTCTACATATGGTAGCTCGCGGGGGGTCTGAGCCTAATTTTTTCTTTAGAAAGCCTTGAAGTATATCTTTAACCATCAGATGTTTTTCTGGATGAAACTTAGCTTTCACAAACTTGAAAACTTGGCAATCTCCAATAGTTGCAAAGCTTCCATTGTTCAGGTTTATTCCAAGATGCAAGTGCAATTATGATATTTCTCCTCTGCAGTTCGCCCAGCAATTCACGTATGTGTTAAACAAGTGGAAAGTCTTTCCCTTTTGCGTCTGAGATGATGTTTTGATTGCCAAGTTTAACTGAAAGAGTGAGACTTGAAGCATCAGGATGCGACCATAGTGTTTTATCAGCATCGAAAATAACTAGTCTTATAACCCTTCTTCCACCTGAAAAACGAAGAACTATTTTTTGTTCATGAGATACTCGTGGATGCTTTTAGCAGCTTTTTTTCCAGCGCCCATAGCACTAATTACTGTGGCTTCACCTGTTACAATGTCGCCTCCAGCATAAACTCCTTCAAGGCTAGTTTTTCCAGTTTTCTCATCAACCACTATTGTCCCCCATTTGGTAGTTTCCAACCCTTTAGTCGTCAGTTGAATAATAGGATTTGGAGTTCTTCCAATTGCAATAACTACAGTGTCTACATTCATAATGAATTCTGAGCCTTTAATTGGAATGGGGCGTCTACGTCCGGATTCATCGGGTTTTCCAAGTTGCATTTTAATACACTCCATCTGTTTCACCCAGCCTTGTTCGTCACCGAAAAACCTAGTTGGGTTTGTGAGAAGCTTGAAAATTATGCCTTCTTCTTCAGCGTTTTCTATCTCTTCTGCCCTAGCAGGCATCTCTTCCCTTGACCTTCGATACACAATATAAACCTCTTCGACGCCTAGCCTCAAAGCAGAGCGAGCGGAATCCATAGCCACATTGCCACCGCCAATCACCGCCACTTTTTCGCCAATTCTAATAGGCGTATCATATTCTGGGAAAGCATACGATTTCATCAAGTTCACACGAATTAGAAATTCATTTGCCGAATATATCCCTCCCAAGTTTTCACCCGGAAGTCCTAGGAACCGTGGAAGCCCTGCACCTGTTCCTATAAAAACTGCATCAAATTCGTTCTTAAGAAGCTCGGGAATCGTGGATATTCTACCGATTAAAGCATTGAGTTTAATGGTGACACCGAGCTTTTTAACGTAGTTTGCTTCGGCTTCTACTATTTTTTTAGGCAGCCTAAACTCGGGTATTCCATAAACGAGCACACCACCTGGTTTGTGAAGGGCTTCAAAAATAACGACTTCGTGTCCGAGTTTAGCTAAGTCTGCTGCAGCAGTAAGCCCTGCAGGTCCAGCGCCAATAACTGCTACTTTTTTCCCAGTAGGCGGCTGCTTTGTTGGAATTTCTCCACCTTTTTTCATTTCGTAATCCGCTACGAACCTTTCTAGTCTTCCTATGCTTACTGGGTCACCAATCTTACCCAATATGCATGTTTTTTGGCATTGGTCTTCTTGAGGGCATACTCTTCCACAAATGGCTGGAAGGCTGTTTTTTTCCTTAACTTTCTTTATGGCCATGTCAAATTTGTGCTCATTAATTAGCTTGATGAAAGCCGTAATATCGATCTCTACTGGGCAACCTTCTATGCATTTTGGTTGAGAACATTGTAAACATCGTTTTGCTTCAGTAATCGCTTGTTCTTCGGTGTAGCCAAGAGCCACTTCGTTAAAGTTATGTATCCTTTCTTCCAGCTTTTGCTTAGACATTGGAACGCTTTCTTTACGAATTTTTGGTTTAGGCTTCTTTTCCAACCTAGTCCCCTCTGCATTTCTCCCAGTGTTCTAGAGCAAGTTTTTCTTCGGCAAGAAACGCTCGTTGACGTTTCATTAATTGGTCAAAATCAACTTGGTGAGCATCAAACTCAGGTCCGTCAACACATGCAAATTTAACTTTGCCGCCGACTAAGACTCGACAGGCACCACACATTCCCATTCCATCTACCATTATTGGGTTTAAGCTAACGATTGTCTTTATTTTGTAGGGGTGTGTCACGTTGGCTACTGCTTTCATCATCACGGATGGGCCTATGGCATACACGATATCCATGGAATAGCCTTTTTTAATTAGCATTTTAAGCAAGTCGCTGACAAATCCTTTGTGTCCTTTAGAACCATCGTCGGTTGAGATGTGAACTTCATCGCATATTGTTCTCATTTCGTTTTCTAGTATGAGTAACTTTTCGTTTCGTGCACCGATTATCGAGATTACTTTGTTTCCTGTTTCTTTGAGCGCTTTAGCTATGGGAAGACAAGGTGCGGTTCCAACACCGCCACCGATGATTACTACTGTTCCGTAGTTTTTAATGACGCTTGGATTCCCTAGTGGACCGACCACGTCCAAAAGTTCGTCGCCTGTTTTAAGGGTGCCAAGTTTCTTGGTCGACACTCCTACTTCCTGAAAAATTAACGTTATTGTTCTGTTTGTAGGGTCCCAATCTACGAGGGTTAAAGGAATTCTCTCTCCCTTTTCGTCCACTCTTAAGATAACAAATTGTCCGGCATGGGCTTTTCTGGCGATCTCTGAGGCTTCAATTCTGATAAGCTTTGTTTGGGGTGCTAACGTTTGTATGGCGACGATTTTGTTCATGTCGTCCCACCCGATGCAGTTTTTTGTGTGTAGAAATAGCTTACTACATAAATCGAACTAATAAATTAATTGTAATGTGTTTGCAGAAACCTTTATGTTCCGAAAACGAGAAAATCGAGACTTCTAAGAGGCGGGTGTAATAGCTGAACAAAACCTTAAAGAAGTGCTTAAGACTGCTGTTAAAATTGAAGAACAATCATATGCACTTTACACCTTGGCTCAAGAAAGAGTCAATTATCCATCATCCAAAAAGTTCCTCAAGGAGCTGGCGCAAGAAGAATTGAAGCATAAAGAGAAACTTTTGGCAATAATAGAAAACCAAGAAAAAATTTCGGAGCTGGGTTTTCTTACAAGTAAGATTCAAGACCTTAAAATAGTTGAAGTAATGAACGACACGATGCTATCTAAAGATGTACATTATCAGGGAATATTAGTTTATGCAGCGAAACGCGAAAAAAGCACCTATGACTACTATAATTCTTTGGCTTTGGGACTTAAAGACACGGAGGTTGGCAACTTATTTTCCAAGCTAGCACAAGAAGAGTTACTCCATAAAAATAGACTTGAAAGAGAATACGACGAATATGTGCTAAAGGAAAACTGAACGACAAAAACAACACTAACCACAAATTTTTTTACAACTTTAAAAAAATTAGTAATGTTTTTCTGGCACTACTCTGCGGGAAAAAAGCTCTCAGAACCTCGAGTCACCGGCGCACATGCGCAAACACCCTTGCTTCAGGTGTTGACTCGGTTCTGACAAGGAGGTTTTCCCGCAGAGTATTGTTTTAAAAGATTGGTCTCTAATAAAATCGTAAGTCCGTTTAATGTAGCCAAGTCTTCTGCAGCAGCAACTGTCGCTTGACCAATTGCAATGCCAATTTGCTTTACTGGCATGGTGTTATATCCACTGCAGCAAAAAACACTTACGTTTGTTCACTGGCGAACATCAACAAAAATATAACCATACTTGTCGACAGCCACACCCGCTTCTTTGACGGGTGTGCTTCTTTGATGAGTGTTATACATTTCACCAATTTGAACAAAGACACCACCAACCTCTAATTCCTTAACTTATCCAGTTCTACCATGCTACAAACTCGTGGGATCAGGATTCAAATACGTCAAAGATAGAGGGCGGCAAAATCTTCAGAAAATACAAAAAATCCAGAAAACATTATGAGTCAACTGTGGCGCCAGTGTAGATTCGAACTCTCGGTAATTCTAAATCCAGGGTGTGCTACCGTTTAGCCTGACATCTTTTCAAGAGACTCTAGCTTGCCCTATACGTATATTCCTGATGTTAATCTTGCTGTTCGGTGCCTATGACGTTTAGGTCCCAGTTTTTCATTTCTTTGGTTTTTGGATGCTAAAAGGTTCAGTAAGAAACTCATTGCTAACAAATATGGTATTGTCTACAATGTGGGTGTAGAAAAAGCTTTATTAGGATTTCTTTATGTGTTACCTACGAAATTACTGGCGGATGCTGAATCCGCTGGAATGTAACCTTTGGGTTGAACCACAAACAGGAGAATATAAATGACTTACAAGTATATTTCGAAGGCTTGGGAAAAACCAGAGTCTTCTTTTGTGAGAGAGCTGATGTGGCATAGGCTTATTGAGTGGCGGAAGCAGTCTTCCATTGTTAGGATTGAAAAGCCCACGAGGTTGGATAGAGCACGGAAGTTGGGGTATAAGGCCAAGCAAGGCTTTGTGATCGCTAGGGTTAGGATAAGACGAGGGGGCTTGAGAAGACCGAGACCCAAGTCTGGTAGAAAACCGAAACGCATGGGTTCTGCCAAATACAAACCTGCAAAAAGTTTACGACTAATAGCTGAAGAGCGGGCTGCAAGAAAGTTTCCGAATCTTGAAGTTCTCAATTCTTACTGGGTTGGGGAAGACGGACGCTACAAGTGGTTTGAAATAATCATGGTTGACCCAGCGCACCCTGTTATCAAGACAGATAAGAATATCAATTGGATTTGTGAAAAAGTGCACAAAGGACGAGTTTTTCGAGGATTAACCAGTGCAGGAAAAAAGGTAAGAGGACTTCGCCACAAAGGCAAGGGAGCAGAGAAAGTTAGATAAAGCCATCTTAGAAGCGCTATAAAATTTCATTCTTCTCTCCAATTTGTTATTAGCGTACCCACGACGATAAAGAACACGCCAACCCCTAACATTATCGCCGTATTAAACAGAGCACTCGACACATTACCGAAGACCATTGAATCTCTCAATCCATTATTCAAATAGGTTAGGGGAAGAACCTTGGCAATCTGTTGCAAGAAATCTGGCATCATTTCTAGTGGAAAGAAGCTGCCTGAAAGAAACATCATGGGAAACGTGATGGCGTTTCCAGCCGCGTCGGCGGAGTCTGATTCTTTGACGAAGCGGGTAATCACCATTCCTATCCCTGGAAAGGCTATGGAGCCTGAAACGATTAAAATTATTGAGTAAATGTTTGGGAGAACTTTCAAGTTAAACACTAAAACTCCAATAGTTAGAATAGCAATTGTGGAGATTGCGCCCATTACCAATTCATAGAGCACCACTCCAATAATCCACTCCAACTTGGAAAGAGGTGTTGTAGCTAACTTTTTTAGTATTCCAAGCTCTCTGTTTCGAGTGTTCCATCCAATGGCTCCGAATATTCCAGAAGTCATTAAAGTCATTCCTATAAGCCCGGGAACAAAGAAGTCGATGAACTCAAAAGCCTCAGACACTATGTTTTCCAATTCAACCGTGACCACTTTCAGAGGCTTTTGTCCCGTCACAAGCCCCATCACAACGGTATTGAATCTTTCTACAGTCTGGTTAATAACACTCTCTATAGTAGAGGAAGCAGTGTCGACCTCTGGCGGAACAATCTTAAGAACCACACTGATATTGCTGCCAACGGAACATGAATTGTGGAATCCGGAGGGAATTATGAGCATCCTTTGTATGCCCTTTTCTTCGATAAACTGTGTTACATTTTCTGAGGAATCAACCACATGTAGATTTAATATTCCTGTATCATTCAACATGTCTGTGAACATCTTTGAGAACGTAGTAGGTTCACCATCGACTACATCATGATTTTGTACGTACATATCAAATGTGGGGCTTTGATGCACACTAAAGATTGCTCCAAAAAGCAGCATTAGCAAGATTGGAAACGCAAGCGTCCAAAACAAAGTCTGCTTGCTTCTTAACCACATTCTAAGAGCGCCAATAACAATGGCTAAAACTCTTCTCAATGCAGTTCTCCCTCAACAATTTTCTTTCCAGTAAGGTTAAGAAATACATCCTCGAGCGTAGGTCTTCTAACCATAAGCTCGGCAAAAGACGCTTTTCTTTTGCTTAACGCTAAAACCGCGTCTGGCAGGTCAGATTTCTTCTTAAGAGTTACGAGAACGTCTCCATCGTTTTCTAACCTCACATCGGAGAGCATTTGGCTCAGCAAATCATAAACTATTTTTCCCCCTTCTTCAACAACTAAAGTAGTCTTTCCACCGTGCTTGGAAACTAGTTCGCTTGGAGTTCCTATGGCTATTATTTTTCCAAAGTTGATTATGGCGACGGTGTCGGCAAGTATCTCAGCCTCATCCATATAGTGAGTTGTAAGAAAAACCGTTTTCCCTTGTTCTCTCAATCCTTCGATGAGATTCCACATATCCCTTCTAGCTCGGGGGTCTAGCCCTGTTGTGGGTTCGTCAAGGAAAACAACTTCAGGGTCATTCACCAAGGCTGTTGCAATAGCTAACCTCTTCTTTAACCCTCCAGACAAGTTCTTGTACAATGCATTTGTTTTGTCTTTTAAGTTAACCAGTTCAATCAGTTTGTCAACATTCATCCCACTGTCATACATTTTCTTGTAGTAGTTGAGGTTCTCTTTTATGGTTAAAAGGTCGAAAGTATTGAAATCCTGAGGTAAAACGCCTACTTTCTTCCTAATCTGCTGTTGTCCTTTCCTGTCGCGAACATCAAAACCCAGAACTTTTACCTCTCCAGAGGTTAAATTCCGTAAACAAACCAATATCTCAACGGTGGTGGTTTTTCCAGCCCCGTTGGGGCCAACAAACGCAAAAACCTCTCCTTTATGAACATTAAAGGATATTCTGTCAACAGCCGTGAGGTCTCCGTATTTCTTCACAAGCGACTTAACTTCGATAGCAATTTCTTCGAACAATTTTTTCTTCGCCCCCACAATAGGACAACCTCGAGAATATTAGTTTTGTGTGCACACAAAAGAGAAATAATTCTAATAACATTTTTGGCTTGATTTATTAGCAGTTTAGTGGACAATAAACAAGGGTTGCTATAACACAGCCGTAATTGTCCATAGGTACCCGCAAAACCTCTATTCGAAACCTAATTGCCCCAATTTCTATTCCCCTGATCTGCGCCATCTCTTTAATCTTCCATACCAAAGTCTCCTTCAAAGCCTTACGGTCCATATACCCATGAGCCTCTGCTACAATACCATACTTCCCCTCCTTTTCCCAAGCCCACGCAATCCCCGCACCTATAGTGGTTCCCTCATCTCCATCCATGCGGGCAACAACCGCATGGGTGATTGCACCAGCGGGAAGCTTTCGCCATTTTCTCTCTTTGCATTCAGGTGGCAGAATAGAGCTGACTGGCACCAAGTTGCATTGAGCTATTCCGGCATTTTTTAATGCAAGGTCGAAGGCATTAAGTTCAGAGACTGGGCTCGTTGCTTTGGCGCTTGTCACGAAGAACTCTTTAGGAATCATCTTTTGTCTTTTGCCTCGCTAGTGTTGAATGGAAATGAAAACATAGTCTTTCCTATATAGGTGACAGAATAAATTGATAGGT
>JBHIEO010000039.1:0-7860 GCA_046760665.1 Bathyarchaeia archaeon | reverse complement strand
ATAAATGTGACAGTCGAAAATCAGGGTAACTACACTGAAACTTTCGTCGTTGCAGCTTATGGTAACACAACTCTCATCGACATACCAACACTCACAACCTTAACAATTGAAAACTCTACAGTCGTCACTTTTGCGTGGAACACGACTAGTTTTGATAGAGGCAACTACACAATAAGTGCTTATGCTTGGCCTGTTCTAGGTGAGAACGACACAGATGATAACACAATGATAGACGGTTGGGTACTTGTAACGCTTTCAGGTGACGTCGACGGAGACAGAGACGTGGACATCTTTGACATCGTTCGTATAGCAAACTCGTACAATACAAAAGAAGGAGACTTGGGATATGATCCTAACGTCGACATAGATGGGGACGGTGATATAGACATCTTTGATATAGTCATAGCAGCAGGAAACTACAGAGAACATTGGTAGCTTCGGCAAAAAATTTTTTGAACTGGTTTTTTCCATGTTCTTTAAGGCACGGGTGACTAGTTTGCTCTACTTTGCAATTAATGTCATGGGTATGTGTGTGTAAATAGATATATTTTAATAATCTTTGTTACTTACTCACGTTCTAAAAAAGCAGGAAAACCAGAGATCAAAAAACAAAAAGGGAGCACTTTGAAAACTTGGTGGATTTAAAGCACGCAATTTTTCGTATAAAGACTTTAAGGATAATTAGCCAATTTGTCTTTTTCTTACTTTTCAATGCTGTCTTATTCGGCTTCGAATCTTTACCTCTTCTCCTTCCCGTTCTGCAAAGCTTGGGGACTCCGCAAAAAACCGTGGGAGACGCCTTTGCAGCGATGCAATATATGTTTTGGGAAAACATTTTTCCATGGCTTCCCCTTGCATCCTTTCTTATAGTTGGAGTGCTTTTTGGTAGAATGTTGTGTGGCTGGGCTTGTCCTTTCGGCTTTATTCAGGACATACTTGGGTACATAAAAAGAAAACACATGGAAATTTCGCCGAGAACACATAAAGACATGGTTTATATCAAGTATGGAATTCTTGGAATAGTATTGTTTATCAGCATAACAATATCTGCAACAACAGTGATGGGGATTGGTAAAAGCTATAAGGATGCTTTAGGGGTTTTTGCCCAGGCGCCTTTCAATGTGTTGAGTCCTCACGACACATTGTTTGCGATGTTACCCCGCATGACATTTAACACCTTTTCTGCGGAGGCGCCGTTTCAAGACATTTTGGGAGCGTTTGGTGCTCTTTCACCGTTGTTTTGGACTCGCTTATTTATATTGGGACTTGTTTTAGTATTTGCGGCTTATACCCCTAGAAGCTGGTGTAGATATTTCTGTCCAGTAGGGGCGACGATGGCTTTAATGAATCATTTTAGTTTTCTAGGGCTAAAGAGAGATTTGATACATTGTACGAAAGAAAGTTGCCGCAGTTGTATTGAAGCCTGTCCTATGAAAGTACCTATTCTCAATTTGCCTTGGGAAAAGTTTACTCATCCTGAATGTACATACTGTCTTGAATGCGTAGATGCATGCACGACAAAAGCACTGAAACCAAAATTTCCCTAAAGATAACGTCATTAACCTGCTAAATCATATTTTTCTTGGAATTAAAAATTTATATATTGGTTTGTTTTTGATGCTTTTGTCAAATTTCGTCGAAAGTGAAACATTATGGCTTCAATAAAAGAGGTGCCGACAAGTAAAATAACCCGTTTTGAACGGATAGGAGCCCACACCCACATTAAAGGCCTAGGATTAGACGATAAGGGCGTCGCTGTAAAGATTAAAGATGGAATGGTTGGTCAAGAAAAATCTCGCGAAGCCGCTGGATTAGTTGTGAAGATGATTAAAGAAGGCAAACTAAGCGGCAAAACCATCATACTTGCTGGCCCTCCAGGAACGGGCAAAACAGCCATTGCTGTGGCCATCTCTAAAGAACTGGGTCAGAATGTTCCTTTCATTCAGATGAGCGGAAGCGAGGTCTACAGCAGCGAACGGAAAAAAACTGAAGTTCTAATTGAAGCCATACGCAAGTGTATCGGTGTTGAAATTCATGAAATGCGGAAAGTCTATGAAGGCGAAATTACCAACATCAACATTGCAACCGCCCCCCATCCCTACAATCCTTACCAAAAAGTTCCAGAGAGCGTTCGCTTAACCTTAAAAACTACAAATGAAGAGAAATCCATTGAAGCAGGCGCCTCAATAGCCCAACAAATAATCCAGCAAAACATCTCAGAAGGGCATGTTGTCCAAATCGACGCCGAGAGTGGCCGGGTAGCCAGTTTAGGATTGAGCATGGAAAGTGCAAAAGGCAAAACTTACGATGTTGATACCAGACAAAAAGTTCCAAGACCCACGGGCAAGGTTTTAAAAGAAAAAGAGTTCGTCTACACGCCAACACTTGCAGATTTAGATGAACTTAACGCCAGAAGTCGTTCTGGCGGCGGCTTGTTTTCCTTGTTTTTCGGAGGCGGAGAGTCGAAAGAGATGGATTCAGAAATTCGAGTAGCTGTTGACCAACAAGTGAAAGAGTGGGTGGATAAGGGCAAAGCGTTCATTCATCCCGGTGTACTTTTCATTGATGATTCGCATCTGCTGGATTTAGAAGCTTTCAGTTTTCTTGGGAGAGCTATAGAGAGTGAACTCGTTCCCATAATAATACTTGCCACAAACAGAGGAATAGCTCGCATCCGTGGAACCGACGTTAAAAGCCCACTTGGATTTCCAATAGACCTCATCGACCGAGCTGTGATAATTGGAACACAACAATATGACCCGGAAAGTATTCAGGAGATTTTGCGAATACGATGTGGAGAAGAGAAGATAAAAATGGAAAAAGATGCAATTCAAAGACTTACAGATGTGGGTTCAAAAAGCTCACTTCGATATGCAGTAGGGCTTCTAAGTCTGGCAGCTCAAAACGCTAAGACTGCAGGTCGAGATAAAGTAATCGTAGAAGATGTGGAAAGAGTTGACAAACTATTTATGGATATCGGGGAAGCAGCAGATTATTTGAAGCGATATGAAGAAAAGCTAATGACCCATTGAAAGTAAACCAGTAGCTGAAAGAGAAATCTTGATTAGGGAGAAACAAGACTTTAATCTAGGAAATCCCTTTTTCCACAAGAGGATGCGGAGAATATGGCGGAAAGAAAACAAAGAAAAGACCTCCAAGACTTTCTAGATTTCGACGAACCTGACAACTTTATATTAACAGAACCTGAGCCCATAGAGATCGCTTCAGGCTACTCCATATCTGTCAAATACGACAAAAACGGCAGACCCTTAATATATGTCAAAAAATATGGCGACGTTGACACAAAAGGGTTAAGAAGAGAAATTGAACGAAATTATCCCGGTGCTGCCATTCAAGGTTTAGAAAAACCGCAACCCATTGAAGTAAAAAATAATCAGAAACCTAGAAAACCTCACGTCAAACACCGTAAAAGAGGCAAAAAAGCAACTAGAAGAACTCTCACTCCAAATGTGTGATTCTGACACGATATTAAGATTCTTTTTACATTCCATCCTTTTATGAATTTCATTTTTTACAAACGCAAGGTAAGCACTTAAGCACTTAAGAACTTAGAGCTCGGCTAGCTGAAAGACAGAGAAATGGCAAATATTTCTCTGCGACATTTTTAATAAACTCGCCTCACTAGTTATTTGATGTGAGATTGATGACTAAGAAAGAGGTAACAGTTCGTCCTCCAACGCTGCCCAGAGGACCCGAAAGAAAAAAAGATTTGCGTTGGCCTCCGCCAACTCCTTTGCCCAGTTTTCCAACGGAAGACACTGGGCGTATACTGAAACAAATTCTGGATAGGCTAGAGGCGATCGAAAAACGGTTGGAAAACATCGAGAAAATGCTAATGAAAGGTCAAAGGTCGCCCTAATGCCATAAACCGCCTGTCCAAAGGAGGCTTTCCTTAGGCTACGAAATATGCTTTAAGTTTTCTGATGTAATTCCCTCTGATTGGAATCTTTTGGCTACACTTTGGGCATTTCTTGTCCTCTGTGATGTTGTATTTTCTAATGAAATAGCTAAATCGTTGAATCAAGATTTCGCCGCAATTTGGGCAATACGTGTTTTCGTATGTGTGACCAAAAACATTTCCAACATAAGGATAATGTATGCCTGCTTTTTTTGCCATAATATAGGCTTTTTCTAATGTTTCTATCTTTGTTGGCGGATTGTTGAATTTGTAAGCTGGATAGTATCGAGTAAAATGTAGGGGCGTCTCTGGTCCAACCTCTTTTAGGTGATGCTCTATTACTTCTTGGATGCAAGCTTCGTCATCGCTTACGCCTCTGACAACTAAATTTACAACTTCCACGTGAATCCCCTTTTTCTTAGCCTCTCCTGCATTTTTCCAAACTTTCTCTACATCAACATCGCCGCAGTATTTCTGATAGGTTTCAGCGTCGCCTTTTATGTCAATTTTTAAGCCGTCCATCCCAGCATTTTGAAGCAGTTGAAGAGCTTCTGAAGTCATGTATCCATTTGACACATAGCAACCGTAAACTCCTTTTTGGCTGCCTGCTTTGAACAGAAAGACAGCCCAGTCGAAGAGGAGAGTCGGTTCTTGAAAGCTGATACATAATCCTTCGTCTTTTTTACACAATGCCATATCAAGGATTGTTTCAATTGGATAAAAATTAGCTTTGACTGGGTCTGGCTCAAGCTTGGAAAGATGAAAGTTTTGACACCAAGGGCAGGTAAAATTGCATGACCATGTGGATAATGTGAGAGCAGTTGAGCCTGGCCAGTAATGAAAAAAGGGTTTTATCTCGATGGGCCGGCTTTCTATGGCGCTTATATCGCCGTAAACGAGCGTAAAAAGCTTGCCATCAATGTTTTTTCTAGTTTTACAAAAACCTTTTTCCTCTATTTCTACTATGCATCTGCGTTCGCATAAACTGCATCTTACCCTGTCTCTTGACAGTTTCTCGTAAAGTAGAGCTTCGTGAACTGTTGGATAGTTGACAAGGCTCTTCTTCATAACTGTTCAAATGAGTATAATGGTGCGGAGTGACATAAGTTTACTTATTGAGGCAATCTGATCTACATCTTCTAGAAGTTCTTTGGAATCGACATTAACAATGGTGCCGCCTCGAATCATCAAGTCCGCTTTTCGCCTACCCTTGCTGTGTCAACAAGAAGCCTAGTAACATCTGTCAATCTTGTTCTTTTGATCATGATTTTCACAGGTGTTACTTTGTGATTGATCTTACAGCCTCAGAGACGTGCCTTAAACATTCTATCGCACAGGTGTAAGTGGGAAAACCTCGCAATCCACATTCTGGCCCAGCAAACCCAACTCTTTCTATACCAAAACGCTCAATAATCCTCCTAAGCCGTTTCTTCATGACGTCGACATTTTCTAGAAAAGTCTCGGGATTCACCGTTCCTCTTGAAATGTTTTTCCAAACGTCAGCGACAGCGTCGTCAGACGCATTTGAGCTCAACTTTTCTTTAATGAGGCGGTCAAAGTCGCTGATGGTTACGTTTGCCTTTAGTAGTTTATCTTCCTTTTCTAAACGCTCTTTAGTAGAGTTCATTTCATAGAAGGGGTCATCCATTCGCGACTCTATGATTATAAGCGATTTGACTGCCCAAAACAAGTCATCAGAAGTGCGGTGGAGATGAATGCAAGTTTGTACGTTTTTAGTTCTAGCTTTGCTCGTCATAGACTCCCATGCTGCAAGAAGATTCTCTCTTCCTTCGGTTCCTCTATCTATTAGAGGGTCGTCAACTATTCCGAAAAGCGGCTCATCTATGGAAACCAAAACAACTTCGCCTTGTTTAACAGCAAAAATATTTTTCTCTATGGTTTGCGAAAGCACTTGACCCAGCTGTTTGTATGTGTAGCTGTTTCTATAGGGAAAACAAGAAGCTAAAGTGTATGGTCCAGTGATGCATAGTCTGAGCTGGAAAGGCCTATCTGTTTGTGCATAAATTTTTTCAGCATTTTTTTCTATAGCTGACACTTCTGGTAGTTGGTCTAGCCCCGATTTCACGGTTAATCGACCAGTCTCGATGTAGCCGCCTGTAATCTTTTCTAACCCGTCAAAAGTTGAGAGAAACATTTCGTTCATGTCACGGAATTGAGGGAAGGCTGGAATCGAAATACCTGCTTTCAACTTGTCTAAAAAGGCGTTAACAACCATCTGCTCGAAAAGCTTAGCAGAGTCATCGCTGAGGCGAGCAGTGAAATGACTTGCTCCCTCGGACAACTTTTCGCTCGTGCAAGGGAGGCTTCCAACGTCACTGGATTGAATCAACTAATCGCTTCCTTTATGCTTAAAGTGTTCATATCCTCGCGCTTCTATTTTGACGAGTTCACCCTCTTGCTCAAGGAATATGTCTTTTTTTGCTGTAGCCTTACCGATTTTCATGAGACTGCCTCCTTTTTGCATAACTGCTCTTTTAACTTTTCTCCAATGTTTAGGGTTAACGGTGACAACGAGTTCGTATTCTTCGCCGCCGTAGAAACTAAGGTTCAAAGGGTCAAGATTATGAAGTTTTGCAAATTCGTAAGCTTCTGAAGCGACAGGTGGAGCGTCGATAACGAAGCCTACATTGCTGGCGCGGCTGATTTCGTAGAGGCTCCAAGCCAATCCGTCGCTGGAATCTATAGAGGCTGTGGTCGCACCTGTTTTTGCCAAAGCTAAGCCTTCTTCAAGCTTTGCGTGAGGCATCAGAACAGAATTCACAAGCTTCTTTCTAATTTTTGTTGGCGCGGTGAGTTTTTGTATCAGTATTTTAAAACCAGATGATGTTAAACCGAATAAACCTGTTGTTGCTACAATGTCCCCAGGGCGTGCACCACTGCGCAAGATGAGGTTTTCTTTTTTTGTCAACCCAAAAACTGCAACACTGACTATAAGATCTTGTGTTTCGCTTGTGTCTCCTCCCAATACGTAAGTGTCGTATTCTCTTGCACCAGCGTTCAACCCTTTTCCAATTTGTCTGATGTCTTTCTTTGTCAGGTTCCGTGGAACACCCAATGAAACGAGGAGCCCTAAAGGTTTTACACCCTTTGCAGCAAGGTCACTGACGTTCATGACGACTGCTTTGCGAGCTGCCTGCCAATAATTCATCTGTGGCGGCATGTCTGTTTTACCTACGAGCATGTCTGTTTTCACAACTACGAGATCGTCGCCGCTGTACTTGATAGCTGATACATCGTCGCCGAAGGGTACAAGCATGTGTGGGGCTTTGTCTAGGTGTTTCCAGATGGTTTCTATTATTTTGTGTTCACCAAGCTTTTCTGCTGTGGTCAAGTGGGCAACCTTCTCTCTGTAGGAATTGTTGTGGTTTAGCTTAAATATTAGCAAGGCTTTTGCTTTTTCCGAATAAAAAATGCGTTAATTCTTTGAAAGAGTGAAGGTCAGAAAACGCGCGTGCAACTGGAAAAGCTTTATGTTTGAGAAAAAGTGGAGCTAAACGGTTATCTTGGGCAAAGACGAGGCTTTGGCAGATGCTGAATTACGTTCGTTACTTTCGGCTATCATTGGAGTTTTTACTTGTAGTGTTTGTGTTAGATAGAATGTATTCGCTCGCTGCTTTTACAGCTGCCTTATTGGCTTTGGCTGTTTATGTGGTAAAAAAAGCAGGATGTTATGCCGATATCTACCACGAGATAAGAATTGTGGAATATGAACCCGAAACAAGAAAGCCTCTTGAATGCCCGCAATGTGCAAAAAGTGTCACCAGACTTCTTATGTCCATATTGTGGTTATAAACTAAAATTGTGCGATGACAGTAACACAACTGCATATTAACATATGAAGCATTGGCTGGCTGCGATTTTTCTTCTTGCAGGAGAAATGGTTAAATTTGTGAATGGTAGATTGCTGTAGGAATTTGGAG
>JBHIEO010000038.1:0-8061 GCA_046760665.1 Bathyarchaeia archaeon | reverse complement strand
CGTAGTAGGCTTGAGCAACAGCGGTGTTCGGCTTGTGGCTTCCTGGAGGACTTACACCTTCATATTTGTAGTAGATTTTTGCGGGAGTCTTTAACGCTTTCTCGAAATTTGTTGCTCTGAAGAGCGGTGTTGGTCGCCACATTCGGTATACTTCTCGCACTTCTTCAGGTATATCTATCCAACGTTCCTCACTGTATTCTTGTTTTAAACATTCGCTTGGAAACAGTGGAGGAGGCAGCTTTACAGGTTCCTTAGTTTCTGGGTGTATCATTGGGGGCAATGGTTTTGGAAGGTCAGGTAAAATACAGTACCATTGCTTAGGGATTTCTTCTTCACCTAACAGTATTTTTTTGGGTGTCATGTGGCTTCACTTTGTTTTGCATTGAGGGTAAGATTTATACCCCAAAGCACAAATATAAACTTTATCGATCAATACTCTACTTTGGGGATGGTGAACGTGTGGAGTCAAATTGAAAAATATTTCAAAGCTTTACCTGCTCAGTTGAAAGTTGCGAAACTTCTTTTTGAAAGAGGTTTTCAGGTCAGAGAGGACGGTAAAGTAGTAAGCGATGGAATAGAAGTTCCCTACTCTCAAATCGCAAGAGAAGTAGGAGTTGAACGTAGAGCTGTAGACAACGCTGTTCAAACCATTCTTTCAAAATCGGAGTTAAAAAGAATTTATACGAATCTTAAACAAGTATGTTCGTTGCAGGAAGTTGCTCGTGAATTCAACCTTGGGGTAATAGTGTTTGTTCCCGAAAATGCACGCGAAACGGGCATAATAGCCAACATTACAAAAAAAATTTCGGAAAAAGGCTTAAGCATTAGGCAAATTCTAGCGGAAGATCCTGGTATTAGTGCGCGTCCCAAATTAACCCTTATAATTGACGGAGAAATTCCTCCTGAACTGATTAACGAAATAAAGAAAACGCCTGGAACCCGAAGTGTCACAGTATATTAAACTATTGAGAACAGGAGTAGATAATGAGAAAACGTACGCTTGATTGATTCTGTGTGTTGTGGAGGAAATCATGGCGCAAAAAGACATTAACAAAGTTTATTGCAAGCAAATTGAACATTCCATTAAAGAAGTAGATAAACCACCATATCTTGTTGACCGTTTTAAATTGCAGCGTTTCAGCGAAAAAAACACTGTTTTTCACCGTGTGATTTGGGATGCTTCATGGAAAGGATATCAAAAAATGTACGATGAAAGAGTTCTAGATATACTTTCGGCAAGTAAACCTGGGTTTTCCCATGTTGATTTTGCTTTGGCTTATGCTTCATGGGCAGTGTACGATGCTTTTCAAGAAAGTTCCCGTTGGAATACAAGAAAAACTCACAGAGTTTCAGTGGATACTATTAAGGTTGATTGGTCAAAAGTTAAAACCGGAATTGAAGATTCAAATAAAGCAAGTTTGTATATTAAGTGTGCAGCAAAATTTTTTGGCGCTTCACTTGTTGGAATCTGTAGGCTAAATAGACAATGGCTTTACGCTGAGGCAGAAGTTGCTAAAAAATTTAAGAATGCCATTGTAATCGCCATTGAGATGGATGCAGAAGGTATTGCCACTTCTCCAGCCATTCCCGCTGCAGCTGCAACGGGCGTTGGCTATTCAAAGATGGTTTTCATACTTAAATGTCTTGGCAAGTTTATCTATAATCTTGGCTACGAAGCTATACAATGTGGAAACGATACAGCCTTAAGTATTCCTCTTGCAATTGACGCGGGGCTAGGAGAATTAGGAAGAAACGGTTTGCTCATAACACCGCAATATGGACCTCGTGTAAGACTCTGCAAAATCTTCACGGACATGCCCCTTAAGCCTGACAAACCTATAGAATTTGGTGTGTCAAAACGTTGTAAGAAATGTAAACTTTGTGCGAAACATTGCGAAGCCGAAGCGATATCCATGGAAGACGAGCCAAAATTTGAAGTATCATGTAAATCTAACAATCCCGGTGTGTTGAAATGGCATGTAAATGCTGAACGGTGCTACCTTTTTTGGTGCGAAAATGGAGCTGACTGTTCAACATGTATTAAAGTTTGTCCTTATAACGTTGCCTCTGCTAGAAATTTGAGCGTCACACCTGAAGAGTTCTGGAGATGAGCAAAAATAGAATCTGTATCAATAGCGAAAACAAGATTTGAGTCTAGTTCATAGAGGACTATGAATAAAAGAATCTGTCGTGGATGTAAAAAATAATTACTGGAGAGACCTCAAAGTGATATATAGGTCAACATGTTCGAAGAATTGCCCGGACACTTGCTGCCTTTTAACCCATGTAAAAGATAATAGAATTGTGAAGGTGGAGGGCGACTCTACTCACCCCATCACACGAGGCTTTCTTTGTTCAAAAGGGTACATGTTTAAGGAACAGGTGTATAGCCGAGAAAGAATTCTCTATCCTATGAAAAGAATTGGAAGGAAAGGAGAAGGCAAATTCAAGAGAATTTCTTGGGAATCTGCTTATACAATTATCGTAAAAAAGCTGAAAGAAGTTAAGAAGCACTATGGTTCGGAGGCTGTTTTGCCTTACAGTTACTCTGGAACTATGGGCATCGTAAACCGTTACTTTCCTTACAGGTTCTTTAATCGATATGGGGCTTCCAGATTGGAGGGCGACCTATGCGACGCCGCTGGAGCAACCGCACTTCAATACGTTTATGGAACGACCGTTGGCATGGATCCTCTTGACTTCTTGAACTCTAAAGTAATAGTATTATGGGGAAAAAACGCTGCGTGGACAAACCTTCACGGTTTTCGCATCGTACAAGAGACGAGAGAAAAGAATGAAGCCAAAGTGGTAGTTATTGATCCTATTAAGACTTTCACTGCGTCTAAAGCAGATATCCATTTGCAACCATACCCTGGAACAGATTCTGCATTAGCGTTAGGAATGATGAATGTAATTATCTCCAAAAAACTTTATGACAAAGAGTTCATTGAAAAACATACAATAGGATTTGACAGGTTAACTGAAAGAGTTAAGAGTTTTACGCCAGACGAAGTCGAAAAAATTACACAGGTTCCAAGTTCTCAAATAATTGAAGTAGCTGAGCTGTATGCTAAAAGGAAACCAGTCGCTTTGCAAATTGGTGCAGGTATGCAGAGGAACATAAACGGCGGCGAGATGATAAGAGCTATATCATGCCTGCCAGCGCTTACTGGGAACCTTGGTTTTAAAGGAGCTGGCTTTTTGTACAGCAATGGGGCTTTCTGGGAGTTGAATTTTGACAAAATCACAGGCAAACATCTGGCTCCAAAAATAAAGAGACGATCAATTAACATGGTTCAACTTGGAGAGGCACTGCTTGACCGCAACATAAAGCCGCCAATAAAATTTCTTTTTATTTATAACAGTAATCCTGCAGCGGTTTGCCCTAATCAAACCAAAGTTCGCGAAGGTTTAAGCCGAAGGGACTTGTTCACAGTGGTTCATGAAATATTCCAAACAGACACTGTAGATTACGCTGACATTGTTTTGCCCGCGACCAGCTTCTTTGAGCAGCTAGACATTCATTTTCCATATTTTGGATTGTACGTAGCAATAAACGAGAAAGCCATTGATCCCTTAGGCGAGAGTAAGTCAAACATTGACTTATTTAGAGAACTAGCAAAGAGAATGGGATACACCGATAAGCCTCTCCTACAATCTGCTGAGGAGGTAATTCATTTCATCCTCAAGAACAAGATCATAGTGTCTAAAGGAATTACATTAGAAAGGTTGAAAAGCGAAGGCTTTGTGTTGATAACTACGCCAGAAGCCCCTTATGTTGCATTTAGAGACAAGAAATTCAGAACACCTTCGGGAAAAATTGAATTTTATTCTAAAAAGGCAAAGGAAGACGGGCATGATCCACTACCGAATTTTATACCTATTAAAAAAGATGGAAAATATTCTATAAGGCTACTTTCGCCTTCTTGTAAGTACTTAATCCATTCACAATTTCATAACACACGAAGAATTAGAGAGTTACTCGAATATCCCGTGTTAGAGATTAGCAAAGAAGATTGCGAAAAAAGAGGCATTAAGAACGACGACTGGGTTATTGTAGAAAACGAGAGAGGAAACTGTCTATTAAAAGTAAAGCTCTCTAAAAGCGTGAAAAAAGGTGTAGCTGTTACCTACAACGCGTTTTGGCCCAAGCTAAGCCCAGACCACAAAAATGTGAATTTTACCACCCCTGATTGTTTAGCGGATATGGGAGGAAACTCAACGTTTCACACAAACTTTGTCAAAATTAAAAAGCTCTAGAAAAGGTTTCGTTTCTCTGGAAAAGAGAAATTCTATCCATGCTTAAAGTTCTTAGTAGCCTTCTTTAACTGGTATGCCGTTTTCTCGATTTCTTCAAGCATTTCCTTAATATCTTCTTGATTTTCTTCGACAATCTTCACAAACACGCTACCAACTATCACTCCGTCCGCGCCACTTTGAATCACGGTGGTAACGTGCTCAGGTTTTGAGATTCCGAACCCCACACATAATGGAATTAGCTCTTTTGTATAAGGAAGAAAATTCTTAATTTGGCGAATGGTTAAATCTTGAACCTTTTCTCTGGCGCCGGTAACTCCGAAGAGAGAAACGAAGTATAGGAAACCGGATGTGTAATTGATGATTTTTTGTAGTCTTTCTATGGGAGTAGATGGCGCAGCAAAGAAAATTGTATCTATTTCATAGGTTTCACATAGCATTTTGTAGTCGTTGGCTTCCTCAATTGTTAGGTCTGGAACGATTAATCCATCAACTTCGCATTTCTGCGCATTCTTAAAGAAGTTCTTTAAACCCATTTTAAAAATGGGGTTGTAATATGTCAGAACCGCTATAGGAATATCATGGTTCTTTTTAATTCCCTGAACAATTTTTAAAACCTTTTTAGGCGTTGCCCCAGCTTTTAATGCACGAACCGTTGCAGCTTGGATTGTTGGACCATCTGCAATAGGGTCCGAGAATGGTATTCCAAGCTCTATAATGTCTGCTCCTCCATTTATCAAAGCTTCAACGATTCTTGGAGTATACTTTGGTTTTGGGTCTCCAGCAGTAACGTAGGCAACCAGCGCCCCATGATTGTGCTTCTTTAAGCTACGAAATGTGTCTTCAATCTTTCTCAAGTTTTCACTCCCAAATACTTGGCGACTACTTCTACATCTTTGTCTCCTCGACCGGATAACGTAATCACAATTATATCGTCTTTAGCCATTCCTCTCGCCAATTTTTTTGCAAAAGCAATCGCATGAGAAGGCTCCAAAGCAGGAACTATGCCTTCAGTTTTTGACAATTCAATAAAAGCAGCTACTGCTTCTTCATCGGTTGCAGTGACGTATCGGGCTCTCTCGATCGTCTTTAAAAAGGAATGTTCAGGTCCAACTCCAGGATAGTCGAGTCCTGCCGAAAGACTATGAGTCGTTTGTATTTGCCCACATTCATCTTGAAGAACGTAGGTGAGCATGCCGTGAAAAACTCCTTCTGCCCCAGCACAAAGAGAAGCTGCATGCTTTCCTGTTTGTATCCCGTGTCCACTTGCTTCAACGCCATAAATCTTCACTTTTTGGTCGTCAACAAATGGATAAAAGGTACCCATAGCATTGCTTCCACCCCCTACGCAGGCGATCAAAGCGTCTGGAAGCCTTTCTTCTTTTTGCAAGATTTGACTTTTTATCTCAAATCCGATGACGCTTTGGAAGTCTCTGACAATTTCAGGGTAAGGATGAGGACCTACAACTGATCCTATAAGATAATGTGTTGTTTGAACGTTTGTTACCCAGTCTCTTAGAGACTCGTTAATAGCGTCCTTTAAAGTTCTTGAGCCAGAGTTTACTGGGTGAACTTCAGCGCCCAACAGTTTCATTCTAAAGACATTCAGCTTCTGACGTTTCATGTCTTCAGTTCCCATATAGATTTCAGCTCTAAGGCCGAGAACTGCACTAGCCATTGCTGTCGCAACGCCATGTTGTCCTGCTCCTGTCTCAGCAATAATTCTCTTTTTGCGCATCCTCTTAGCTAAGAGACCTTGTCCAAGCGTGTTATTCATTTTGTGTGCCCCTCCATGTAAAAGATCTTCTCTTTTCAAGTATATTTTTGGACCAAGTTTTTTTGTCAAGTTTTCAGCATAGTAGAGAGGGGTGGGTCTTCCAGCGTATTCAGATAGGTAAAAATTGAGTTCTTTCTCAAAGGTTGGATCATTCTTAAGCCGTACGTAAACCTTCTCTAATTCTTTGATAGCTGAGAATAGTGTTTCTGGAACAAAACGTCCACCGTATTTTCCATATTTTCCATTAATCGGATATGCACTTGGTTTTTTCACAGTATGACCTCCTTAGCGTTATTAATGAAAGCGAAAACTTTTCTGGAATCTTTAATTCCAGGGCGTAATTCAACTCCACTGGAAACATCAACCGCGTAGGGCTGCACAACTAGTATAGCCTCTTGAACATTTTCTGGTTTCAGTCCCCCTGCAAGGATTAACGGCTTAGGATGAATCGCTTGTTTTATACGTTTACTTGATTTCCAGTCGTGAATTATACCTGTACCGCCTTCTCTTCCTTGAACAAAAGAGTCTAAAAGAACCGCGTCAAAGGGTTCAATAACTTTTAAGTCAGCTTTCTTTACGTTGCTATCTTTTACTTTTATCGCCTTTATTACTTGAATGTTTGGCATATTCTTTCGAACAATTGAAATGTCTAACATGCTTTCTCCATGCATTTGGAGAGAGTTTGGCCTTAGGCGTTCGTAAATCTTCATAAGGAAGTTGATATTTTTGGTAGTTGTAACAACTACTTTTTCCACAAATATCGGTACATGCTTCATCAAGTTCTCTGCTTTATCCAAGGTGAGATTTCTGGGCGAGGCAGCTACTCCAACAATAAACCCTACAGCATCTGCTCCTGCCGCGACCACCAAAGTTAAATCTTTCTTTCGAGTTATTCCACAGATTTTTACACGAACTCTTCTCATAAAGCATTCACGAACTCCTTGACCTTCTTTTCCACATTATTTGCTGTCATTATAGCTGATCCTATGAGAAATGCGCGGGCTCCTAGTTTATGGAGAAAACGAATGTCATCTGGAGTTTTAATGCCACTTTCACTTACCACAATTTTTTCTGAAACTTTTACTGTGTTAAGGATTTCCTTTGTTACTCCTAAATCCACTTTCAATGTTCTAAGGTCTCGATTGTTTATTCC
Organism: Bathyarchaeia archaeon; assembly: GCA_046760665.1. Lineage (GTDB taxonomy): Archaea > Thermoproteota > Bathyarchaeia > Bathyarchaeales > SOJC01 > JBHIEO01. Next base: position 874 of record JBHIEO010000038.1, on the reverse strand, counting down.
AACTAAGTCAGCATCAGTGTTTACGGCTAACGAGAATTCGTCTTTTGAATGAACTTCTAACAAAACTTCAAGGTTCTTTATGTGAGCATATCTAATCATATCATGAATGTCACATTCACAGTACCCTCTGGTAAAGAGAGCTTGGATAAGCAAAATAGCGTTTGCACCTACTTTAGCAGCTGCATCCAGCTGCAAAGGGCTCACAATTATGTCTTTCATAAGGAGGGGAAGTTCAGCAAGTTTGCGGGCTTTCATGAAGGAAGTTAAAGCCCCATTAAAGTGTTTTGGCTCTGTTAAAATTGATATTCCGATTGCGCCTCCGTTTTTCATCGCTATTGCCAGGTTTTCAGCTACAACATTTTGGTGAAGATTACCTATAGATGGAGAAGTAGGCTTGATCTCGGCGATAACTGCAGCATGTTTACTGTTAACTATCGCTTTTTTCAAGCTAACTGCTGGAGAATTAATGGAGATGGGTAGGTCATAATAGCCTGCATTAATAGTTTCTTTTGCATCCCGTGCTAATGCATCAAGAAAATCAACCATATTTAGACTCCAACTCTTCAAGCTTTGACAAGTTTCCATTACAAGTCTTGACAAGAGCTTTCAACTTGTTGTAGGCAGCTCCACTCTCTATCGATTCTCGAGCTAGTTCCATCCCATAAGTGAAGTCTTCAGCTTTTCCACCTACAATAATTCCAGCCATGCTGTTGACCAACACTATATTTCTTTTGGAATCGTCAATGTTGCAGTTTCCATACAGAATCTTGAAGGTTACTTCAGCACTTTCTGCTGGTGTAGTTCCTTTTATAGCTTCTATATTAGCAGGTTCGACACCGAAATCGGGTGGAACTGTTTCCAATCTCGTAATCTT
>JBHIEO010000037.1:0-9813 GCA_046760665.1 Bathyarchaeia archaeon | reverse complement strand
TTTGAACAGCTTCTTTAAATTTTTCATAGCTAATCACTTCTTCCGCTTCAGACTTACACAATCCCAAACCAAGATAAATCGTTAGTCCGTCTGGCAATACGCTTTGTGGGTTTCTTCTGATGTCAAAAAATTCACGACCTTTGTAAGCAGAAGTTGCTATTTGTTTATAGATTCTCTGTTCAATTGGATTCCAAATCATGTGGAACAGACTGTGGTATTCAGGATAATCTCTCATGACAAAATCGCCTTTTGTGCAAATATCGATTTTCTTCAAAACATGAATAAAATTAGCATTATCATATAAGCACAAGTTTAATTCTTTACCGATTATATCTTTCAACGAAGAATCTGTAATCACTATTTTTACTTTTTTCATTTTCTCACCTGCAAGAAATAGAAAATAAAAAATTTAGGTTTATTTTATACCTGCGCATTCATCATCTCAACTTAAACTTTCTCTTAGTTGCCTCAACCAAACCTATTGGACCAGTCATCATCACGTCTCCTGCTGGAGATGCAAAGTGAAAAGAGAGATTTGTTTTAGCAAGAATATGCCTGTTAGGTCCTGTTGCTACCATTTTTTCTATTTTAGAGAAGCCTGGCGGCTTTGTCAGAAAAAACAAACCATGTCCATTATCTTTGAAGACTTCTTCATTGCTAAGTTTTCCATTTGCAAAGTTGATTAAAAGACTCTCAATCTTCTGAGGATTTAACAATCCGGTATGATGTTCCATAACACCCACTATGTTTCCCTCAGAAATTATAGAGGCCATTGTATGGCCATTACCAACATTAACAACTAACACCGTATTAGCTTTCTCCCCAGTAGAATCTCTTAGAGAGCCGATTATTGCATCTGGAGAGGTGTCCATGAGCAAAACTTTCGTCTTTGGCAATTGCCTTCTCGAAGCCAGAGCTGCAGATTTCATTCTCAAGAAACATGAAGGAATTTCCTTTTCTGTGAAGGCCAATGCCTCAGGTTTTGGGTTTTCTTGCAGGAGTTCTTTCATCTTTTGAACACGGAGTTTCCTATTACTCATTTCTTTAGGAAAAGTTCCATGGTCTTGAACAGCAATAGCGACGAAATCGACATCTGAAAGAGTTTCGTTAAAAAATGACAGAAACGCTTGCAGCTTCAAAAGGCTAACTTCTTCAATATTCAAGGTTTCCCCTTCGAAATCCTTGAGCTCATTTTCTTTTGTGATTATTTCGATTCCAAATCCTTTGACTTCATCTAAATTGTTTCTTATGGTGTAAGCCGCATTTTTAGTCATTACAACTCTAAGCCCTTTTTTAACATGGTTCCTCAAAGCGAAAGCAAATGCGCCTCCACCTATAATGTCTCCTTTGACGAAAACATGCTTGCATAAGCGGGTGGCTTCTCTCACTTTTGCCGCAAAAATTTGGGAGGGTGACGGCAAAACCATTTTTACACAGTTCTCAACTCTCTTTTTCTTATCATCATATAAGAGAACATCCTTTGTGACAGCACCAATGTCAAGAGCCAAAATTTTCATGAGTTTCCTTCTCCATTCTTAATTTGTGTACTCTTCTTAAATGATCAATTTAAGATTAAGGAAGAACTTCGATCTGATAATTTAATTCCTGAAACTAGGAAGTTTTTGTTCATAGACAGTATTTAGCTCTTTCCTAACTTTTTCTTATAACTCTTTAACTTCTCAATTTTTTGGCCTTAAGTGAAATCTCCCACTAGGGTCTTGCTTCTGCTTGTGAGTAGGCGAATTGCAGCCGCATTTCTTGCACAAGTTTTTTCGTCACCTCCATTTTAACGCAATTAAAACTATTCAAAATAAAGTATTTAAACTATCAAGTTTATAGTAAAATAGTCGCTATCAACAGTGAAAGTGATTGATATGCCTGAAGATGGCACTCACATATGCTTCTGTCCACTTAAAGGCGTCATAGACATCATCGGTAAGAAATGGTCCCTCCTCATTATCAATGCTATTGGTAATCGCGGAACACTTAGGTTCAACACACTTATGAAAGAGTTACATGGTATCAGCCCCAAAACCCTGTCAGATACGTTGAAAGAGCTGCAAACAGAAGGCTTGATCAGGAGAAAATCGTTTGCTGAGATACCTCCACGAGTTGAGTACTCCCTAACAGAAGAGGGGATGGAGCTTAGAAAAGCAATTATACCCCTCCTACAATGGGCTGCAACAAGAAACAGCGCAAACAAGAAGGGAAACGCTTCAACTCATCAAGAACCCCAAACTCATCAATTTAAGGGCACACATGAGGGTTGCCAAAGGGGTTGAATATGAGAGTTAAAGGACAAAAATCAATACGTGAGAATCTATCAGAAGTAACCGCTTCTGCACCAGCCAAAACAATACTGTTCGGCGAACATTTCGTTGTTTACGGGAAGCCAGCAATCGTACTAGCCATTGACAAACGTGCCTATGCAACAGTAACACTGCGATATGACAAGCGAATACATGTGCTTTCAAAAGACTTAGGTGCGTCTGGCTATTTTGAAAACAATCGTTTTCTCGCAGAAAAAGGTGGGGATAATGTGCAAGCTAAACTGGAACCGATTATGGTTGTAGCTAAGAAAGTTTTGAATCAATACTGTGGAAAGAATGTAGGTGTCAACGTGGAAATTAGCTCATCCATTCCTGTTGCCGCGGGGTTAGGTTCCTCCGCAGCAGTGGCAGCAGCCACCGCAGTCGCAATAAGCAAATTGTTAAATATAGAACTAACGCGGGAAAACATTTTTCAAATAGCCTACGATGCCGAGAAACTGATTCACGGCACTCCATCTGGCATAGACCCCGCCATCGCAACATATGGCGGCGCTATATTATATCAAAAAGATAAGGGGTCAACTCGATTAGAAGTGGAAGTAGACATTCCTCTTGTTATTGGAAACACTTGCATGGAACGGTCAACTGGAAGCTTGGTTGCAGAAGTGAAAAGGATACATGACTCTTATCGAGCCATCGTTGAGCCAATAATAAAGAGTGGAGAAGAGATTGTTCGCATCGCAGTCAAAGCGTTACAAGATGGCAACTTGGCAATGCTAGGTGAGCTTATGAACATTAACCATGCACTTCTTTGTGCTGTGGGCGTTTCCAACGAGTCACTAGAAAAACTTGTGTTAGCGGCGAGAAACGCTGGAGCGTTAGGTGCAAAACTGACTGGTGCAGGTGGAGGAGGATGCATGATTGCATTGGCTGAACCGAAGAATTTAAACGATGTCAAAAAAGCTATAGAGCAGGCTGGCGGAAAGGCTTTTGTTGCGAGAAGAACCGCGGATGGAGCCAAAATTGAAACCCAAGGCTAAAGGCAGATTAATGGTGTTGAAGCTCGGTGGCTCCGTGATAACTGAGAAAGAAAAACCTCTGGCTCCTAATCTAAACGCTATAGAACGGCTGGCAAAAGAAATAGCAGAAGCAAATGTTAAACGCTTAATTATCGTGCACGGCGGCGGTAGTTTCGGTCATCCCCTAGCAAAACAATACAAAATCAAAGAAGGATATAAAGAGCCTTCACAAATTGAAGGATTTTCCAAAACACACCAAGCCATGCTTGAACTAAACAAGCTCGTTGTGGACGCTTTACTACGAAATTATATCCCAGCTTTTTCTGTTTCTCCCTCATCTTGCATAGTTACGAACGCTGGTCGAATCCAAATCTTCTATGACAATACATTGACGATGCTTTTGAATACGGGATTTGTGCCCGTGCTCTTCGGAGACGCAGTTTTAGACAACAACATAGGGTTTACCATACTTTCTGGCGATCAACTGGTTGCAGCCTTGGCAATAAAGTTCAAAGCTGACAAAATAATTCTCGGCGTTGACGTAAATGGACTGTACACGGCTGACCCGAAAAGTGATGCTTCTGCTCAATTGATACCTTATATTACATCACAAGGATTGAAAACTTTGATGCATAAGATTGAAGAGGCAAAAGTAACTGATGTGACAGGAGGCATGTTGGGCAAGATTTCAGAGTTGATGCCGGCGATCAACGCTGAAATTCCAACGATAATTGTCAATGCTACAATAGAAAGCAACGTTTACAAGACGCTACGCGAAGAAAAAGTAGTCCGCACATTAATCGAAAAAGAGTGAACCATGTTGTCAAGTCAAACAGAGTATAGAAAAGCTGATCACATAAAAATTTCCTTGAAAGAAGACGTTCAGGCTAAACAAATTACTACAGGTTTTGAAAACGTCCACTTCGTGCACCAGGCTTTGCCTGAAATTGACCGTGACAGCATCCATCTTGCTACTAAGGTTTTTAGTCACGAATTTTCTGCGCCGATTTTTGTTGGTGCCATGACTGGAGGTACAAAAGAAGCCACAAAAATCAACAAGTTTATCGCCGAAGCAGTTGAGGACCTTGGTTTGGGAATGGGAGTTGGAAGCCAAAGAGCTGCAATAGAAGAACCTAAGCTAGAATCAACCTACAGAATTGTTAGAAAGATGGCTCCAAAAGCTTTTTTGGTTGCAAACATTGGAGCCCCTCAGCTTGTTCAAGGATATGGCGTGAAAGAGGCTAAAAGAGCGGTAGAGATGATTGAAGCTGATGCTTTGGCTATCCACTTAAATCCATTACAAGAGGCTATTCAACCAGAAGGCGAAGCAAATTATGCAGGGGTTCTTCAAAAGATAGAGGAAATCACGGAAACGCTTCGAGTACCAGTGATTGTGAAAGAAACTGGAGCAGGTATGTCCGCTGAAGCTGCAAAAAAGCTAGAAGGAGCAGGAGTAAACGGAATCGACGTTTCCGGGGCTGGCGGAACGAGCTGGGCGGCAGTTGAATATTATCGGGCAAAAATCGCCAAAGACAAATTTCGTCAACGGTTAGGCGAGAGTTTCTGGGACTGGGGCATACCTACAGTAGCAAGCCTTGTCGAAGTTACTCAAACTACAAAACTTCCAGTCATAGCTTCAGGTGGAGTGCGAACAGGCACAGATGTGACAAAGGCATTAGCGCTAGGAGCAAGTCTAGCCAGCATGTCCACCCCCATATTATATCCAGCTACACAAAGCACAAGAGAAGTGAAAAGCGCTTTGAACTTTTTTATTGAAGAATTAAGAAACACCATGTTCCTTATCGGTGTAGACTCTGTGGAAAAATTAAAGAGAACTCCTGTGATAATGTTGGGAAAGACAGCTGAATGGCTGGAAAAGCGAGGGTTCAAACCTGAAGAATATGCAAGGCGATAGCTATGGAAATTATAGTTGAGAAATTTCTAGAAAAACAGGTTGCCATAATTGATGAGACTATTGAAAAATATATTCCGAGAAAATTTGAGAAAGATGCGGTTGTCTTTAGAGTTGGTCCGCCGAGATATGCGTACAACCTTGAGCCTTTAAACAAAGCCATTGCAGAACCTATTTGGGAGTTTATTGACCGAGGTGGAAAACGTTGGAGACCTAACCTATTTCTCTTAATCTGTGAAGCTTTGGGCAAGAATCCAAAAGACTTCATAGAATACGCCATAATACCCGAAGTCATACACAACGGAACATTGATGATAGACGACATAGAAGACCAATCAGAACTCCGCAGAGGCAAACCGTGCACCTACAAGCTTTTCGGTTTGGACATAGCGATAAACGCTGGCAACACCCTGTACTTCCTCCCCCTCTTGCCTCTCATTAAAAACCGGGAAAAAATTCCAATAACCATACTAAACAAGGCTTACGAGATTTATGTGCAAGAAATGATTAACCTGAGCTTCGGTCAAGCCGTTGACATTGTGTGGCATAGAGGATTGGCAGATGTTGACATAATAGATGAACAAGATTATCTGCAAATGTGTGCTTATAAGACGGGAGCTTTAGCTAGATTAGCAGCAAAGTTAGCTGCAGTTTTGTCAGATGCTGATGACGAGTTAACTGAAAAACTGGGACGTTTTGCAGAGGCTATTGGTGTAGCCTTTCAGATACAAGACGACGTTTTAGACTTAACTGGAAATGAATTTGCCGAGAAGAAAGGAGCACGAGGGATGGACATTTCTGAAGGCAAACGGACATTGATAATTATCCGTGCCCTGCAAAAAGCAACACCTGCGGACAGAACGCGCCTTCTCAAGATTTTGAGTATGCACACGAATGAACAAAAGCTACGTGATGAAGCCATAGCCATTATAGAGAATTACAAGGCCATTGAATATGCAAAGGAGTATGCACGTAAAATTGTAAGAGAAAGTTGGGACAATGTTGACAAGCTACTGCCTCCTTCACCTGCAAAAGAAAAATTAAGAGCCTTCGCTGCCTACCTTATTGAAAGAAAAATTTGATACTTTAAGTGACTTTGTTGACTTCTAACGCAAAACTTAGAGAAAAAATAAAGAAAATTGCACTGTTAAACGCGGTTAAGCACGAAGGAAAAGCGCAGCAAGGACCAGTGATCGGCAAACTTTTGGCTGAACTACCGCATTTAAAAGTGAAAGTCAAAAAGATAATATCCATCGTAACAGAAATCGTTGAAGAAGTTAACAGCCTCAATCTTGAAGACCAGAAGAAAATTGTAGAGAAAAACTGGCCTGAGGCTCTAATTCGAGAAAAGGTGGAAGAAAAAAGGCAGCTTCCACCCTTGCCAAATGTAGATAAGTATAAATTGGTTGTGACACGTTTTTCTCCTAACCCTGACGCTCCCATTCATCTCGGCTCTGCAAGAGCTATAATTTTGTGTCATGAATACACAAAAATGTACGGCGGAAAGTTTCTTGTGCGTTTCGAAGACACAGACCCAAAACTGAAGCGACCACAGTTACAGTTTTACGACTTTATAAAAGAGGATTTAAAATGGTTAAGATGTGAGCCAGACGAAATCTTTTTTCAAAGTGACCGTTTACCCATCTATTACGAACATGCAGAACAATTACTTGAACAGGGCAACGCATACGTTTGTACCTGCAAATCCACCACGTTCAAAAAACTGATTTTAGCCAAAAAGCCATGTCTATGTCGCAATATACAGCCCGAAGAACAGTCAAGACGCTGGCAAAAAATGCTTGACGGAACCTTCAAAGAAGGAGAGGCTGTTGTGCGTATCAAAACAGACCTTGCACACCCGAATCCCGCGGTTCGGGATTGGCCAGCACTACGTATAATCGACACGAAAATCTATCCACATCCTCGCGTTGGCAGCCAATACCGTGTCTGGCCGCTGTACAACCTTGCATGTGGAGTAGATGACCACCTTATGGGTGTGACGCATATAATACGTGGAAAAGAACACTTGACTAATCAGACTCGGCAAGAGTTTATGTATCGCTATTTCGGCTGGAAATACCCTGAGGCTATTCATTATGGGCGTATGAAAATTACTGGAGCGTCTTTGAGTAAATCAAAGATTGTGCAAGGGATGCGTGATGGAGTCTATAATAGCTGGGATGACCCACGATTAGCTACTTTTGCAGCTCTTAGACGTAGAGGTATACAGGCGGATGCAATAAAACATTTGATCATTGATGTGGGACCTAAAACGCAAGATGTGACACTTAGCTGGGAGAATCTGTATGCCCATAACCGAAGAATAATTGAACCTGAAGCCAACCGTTACTTCTTTGTGCATAACCCTAAAAAAGTAATTGTAAGAGATGTTCCTAAACCTTTTGTAACAAAAATCCCCTTTCACCCAAACTATCCGGAAAGAGGGTTTCGGCGATTCTATGTGAAGCCGAAAGAGGGTATTGCAACGTTTTGGGTGGCGACAAAAGATGTTGAGAAAATGGAGAAAGAACAGGTAATCCGTTTTATGGAGTTGTTTAACGTAAGAATGGAGAAATTGGAAGAAGACGCTATAAAGGCAGTGTTTCATAGCCAAGCGTACGAAGAAGCTAAGAAAGCTAAAGCGCCGTTGATTCATTGGATTCCAGAAAAAACAGAGATAAAGTGTCAAGTAATGTTACCAGATGCCTCACTTGCTGAAGGTTTCGTTGAAGAGAGTTGTAAACACCTACAAGTAGACACCATCATTCAGTTTGAACGGTTCGGCTTTGTAAGAATAGACAGCAACAAAAACGGCTTAATTAAAGCCTATTACTGTCATCGCTAAAATAGTACAATTACGAAGTATGTTAAGGTGGTTGATATGGATGAACAGAAATATGCTCTGTTTGGTGTAGTTGGACCTTTAGTAGCATATTTTTTCATCGGCGTATCCATAATACTCTCGCCTTGGTTCAGTTGGTCGAGCAACGCCTTAAGTGATCTGGGACATGCCAATAAAAGTGATGTTGCACCACTGTACAATTTCGGCTTACTACTAGCCGGGTTCCTCATCATAATTTATTCAATAACAATCTTTAGGAAACACGCCAAATACACCAGTTACTGCTTGTTAATCTCAGCTTTACTGCTTCAATTGGTTGCCGCTTTTGACGAAGTATACGGCTTTTTCCACTCTCTAGTGTCAATATTACTTTTTGTATCATTTGGTATCGCCTCCATTGTTTACGCTGTAGAAGGAAAATCCATTATAGCTTTAATAGCATTCATCATTGGTTTCGGTTCATGGATATTATATTTGGTAGAAATTTACAGTATGGGAATTGCTGTACCCGAAACTATATCCTCAGTGGCAATTGTGTCATGGATCATATTATCTGCTTTCAGAATATGTTTTAGCAAATCAACCGTCTGAGATTAAAGCGAAACTACGGAAACACATGGACCATAATTGCACGTACAAATGAGAAATATGAATTTCGAATAATTACTTAGATTTCTTAAGAGATTTATTTACAACAGTAAAACATAAGAAAGGAGAGGTAATGGTATGCCTCGTTCACGATTAGAAAAGTACCTAAGCATTCTTGAAGCCTTGGTCCCTCAGCCTCTAGAATTTGAGAACATTTCGTATAAAGCCAGCCTAGAGTGCAGCACGCTGAAGAAATATTTGAATTTTTTGATTTCGCACAATCTTGTGGAAGAACGATCATTAGATAAAAAAAGAGTTGTGTATGCTATCACTGAGAGAGGTTTGGCAGTATTCAAAACGTTACAAGCACAAAAATACTTTCAAAAACTTAAGAATATTCTTCCCGTAGTCGAGGAGGCAAGCAAAGTCGGGTCGTTGCTTTCAAAAAATGCTCACGGATTGAAAGAAGAAAATTAGTAATTCTCACCATTTCAAAGGTATGATATGAGGAAACCTCAATTGAATGTAAAAAAAACTGCCCCTCAAGTATTCGAAGAGATTGAACAAAATCTTGTGGCTGAAAAGGAGTTTATAGACTTAGAGAGGATAACAGTTAAAATTAGCCTCAATGACATGACACGAGAAGAGAAGATAAAAGAAGCCAGCAAACCATTATACCTGAAAAGATACGAATAATCACCAAAAATCTCACTATGCCTCTACAAGCTTATCCTCTACATCTTTCTCAGAAATTTTCTAAAATTTTAGTTCAACTATTAACCCGAGGAATATAAAAACACTTGCTTTTCTTTTTGCAAATAAAGCAAAGAAGACATATTGGTGCTCCGGAGTAGGTTTAAATGTCGGTTTAAATTATCGGTTTTCGCATATTCTTTACTTGTATTTATTTAAGACGTAGCTACGGAAAAAATTACACTTTACTCTTTTTGAACAATTATACAATGGCAACCAGAAAATTTCGAGGAATTAAACGGTTTATTCGTAAATCTTTTTTCTTAGACCCACATCCATGAAAATGACAAGCTGCGATGTCTGGTCAATTCTGTATATGACTCTGTACTTGCCAACTCTCCATCTCCATTTTCCCTTAAGTTCACCACGTAACCTAACACCTAAAAACGGGTTACGAATCAACTCATCAACAGCCCTTAAAACTCTCTT
>JBHIEO010000036.1:0-9944 GCA_046760665.1 Bathyarchaeia archaeon | reverse complement strand
TAACCCATATAGCGAGCAGAAAATTTCAAATGACTATAAAGTTTTTAATGAGCCAACCAGTTACTATCTTCTACACAACACTGGACCACCAGGTCTTGGCGATAATATATAGCCCACTCGTGTATTATGTCACATATTTAAAGTCGAAGTAGTCAATGTCTACGGATGAAGCATTTACTAATACATTCAATTATCTCAGTCAGAAGGGAAATCCACTAAGAGAATGTTATCGTGATCACACTTGGGGCGGATTTCTATATGCACTCGGAGATCAAACGAGTTCTGATATGAACACAATTTTCGCAAATTACGGACTGCCAAGACTAGAATGGTTCGAAGAAGGCAGTTATCAAAAAGGTATGATGCATATTGATGATAATTATTACAGTTTCCGTGTCAGATGCTTTGACCGGGAAGGAGGTCAACCAGGCAATCTGACGCTGCATGTCTACTACTCGACCACACGCAATAAATATGATATGAACTTTATCGGAGGTAACGGTGTAATGGGGTGGATATTCGAGACAAACGTGACTTTAGCAAAAAATTATACCTATGCATTTTCAGGAAGAGACAGTAGGCACAGTATATGGCAAGCAGTCGGGCTTCCAACGTGGCGTGTGCGCGCACAACTACCCCACGATGTGGCTATTACTAACATCCAGACTTCCACGAGCGTCGCGATACAGAACCCCTCTGTATCGATAAATGTAACTGTAGAAAATCAAGGTTCCTATGAAGAGAGTTTTAATGTCACTGCATATGCCAACACTACAACCATTCAAACACAAGAAGTAAATCTAACGAGTGGTAGCTCGACAATCATAACCTTCGCATGGAACACAACGACCTTTGGTAGACAATTATACCATAAGTGCCATGGCAGATGTAGTAACAAATGAAACTGGCATTTTAGACAACACCTACATAAATGGCATAGTTACAGTAAGATTGCCTATTCATGATATTGCAACAACAAATGTCTTGCCAGCTTCCAACATTGTTCCAAGAGAATTTAACCTTAACATAAGTGTGACCGTCGAAAATCAAGGCGATTTCGCGGAAGCTTTCAATCTCATAGTCTACGCTAACACAACAATTGTTGAACAACAAAAAGTCTTTTTTGCCTCTGGAGAATCAACTGTACTAGCCTTTACGTGGAACACCATGGGCGTCTCTTTGGGCGACTACATCATAAGCGCCAAGGCCACTATAGTCCCAGGTAAAACTGAAACTTCAGACAACACATACATCGATGGCAGAGTTACCGTGAAACTGTCTATCCATGATGTTGCTGTAATAGACATTACACCATCCAAGACAGTAATCGGAACAGGACTTAATATGAGCATAAACGTAACTGTCGAAAATGAAGGCGATTTCACAGAAACCTTCAACATCACTCTCTCCATAAATCAAACAAAAACCGTTACTCTACCTTCAGGCAGTCAAACAACTTTAACCTTCACGTGGAACACAACGGGTGTTCCATACGGCAACTACACTATAAGTGCCTACGTGGAACCAGTTCCTGACGAAATAAACATAACCAACAACATGTTTTCTGATGGCTTAGTCTTTGTGACTATTCCAGGTGATGTGGATGGAGACAGAGACATTGACATTTTTGATAGTCATCGCAGCGGGGCATTATAGAGAAAATTGGCGATCACTAAATCTTTCTGACTGAACATACAACGAAAAAGAAGAGGATTTGACACTACGGTGCCGTCTGTGTAACTCTGAAATATCATCGAGTCAAACAAATACTTTTTCATCATCCGGCAAGAAAATAGAAATACAAAAGAACAAGATAAATGTTAATGTTCAGAGGGGAAGAAACATGCAAAGGCAGAAGAAGACGATTCTTTGGCCAGTTTATTTCGACTCTTCTAAGACAAGGAAAGAAGGACGAAAAGTTTCTAGGAATGTGGCAGTGCCGAACCCAAACTTGTCGGAACTACAAAGGGCGGCGGAACGCCTAGGGTTGAAGCCAGAAACCGAATTGGATGTTGCTCATCCTGCAATCCCTTGGCGAAAAACTGGACGAATATGGGTGCAGAAAACGGGAACGAAGGCGCAAACTTTGATGAAAATCGCCAAAGAGCTAGTGGATATTCATCAGCAAACAAAAAATTGAAATTTTTATCCCTTTGTTTCTTTCGGCATTAGGATAGCATTTATTAGCCCGTGCTGCCCAGGACGTGAAGTTACACGTGCAAGGCCTAATTTTGTTTCTATGACTGTTCCTTTTGTGATTACACCGCGTCTGTCATAGTCTACATTAGCTGGGTTTTTTACTATTCGTAAAATCTCCGTTTTTTCTGTTTTTCCTGTTGCTGGATTTGAGACACTTACTTTTCTTTGGCTCAACACTCGTGTCTTTAGGTTGCCGCCTCGTCTGCGAACTGTTTTTATTTTTCTTTCACCCAGCGTGGTCTCCGCTGGGAAGGAACCTCTTTCGAAGCGGCGTTTTTTACGGTAAGCACGTTTGCGGCCGCTTGAAGGCTTTCTTTTGTGTAAATTGCCATGCCACACAGACAATGCCATATCTCCCAAGGCTTGGTGAGACTACCGAAATTTGACATATAAGTTTAGCGCTATTTCTCCTCTTTTTTTCTGGATTTGTGCTCGGCGAATCCGAACACCTTTTTGAGTTGCCGCTTCATAGTGCGTAGGTCGTGGCTTAAGCCAAAGTAGTCGGCGAAAAACTGGGTCGTTCGCAGAACTTTTGTTCGACCTATACGTTCTCGTGTAATCAGTCCTACTTCCTCTAGTTGCCTTAGATGGCTATAGACATGGTGGCCGCGAACATTTAGCACTTGCTTTTGGGAAACTGGTTGTCTGTAAGCAATATATGAAAGCGTTTTCAACGGACCAACTGTCAAAAGGGGGCGCATAGCTAGTCTTTGTACTCGTGGGGAGTATTCTGCTTTTAATTGCATGACGAAACGTTCATCTTCTAATTCTAATATTTCCAAACTTGTGTTTCGGCTATCATACTCTTGTTTCAAAGTGCGTCCAAGGTGTTGAACTAGTTTCCTTGAACGTGTCTTAATTACAGAGGCCAAAGTTTTCAGATCTAGCGGTCTTCCAGCGACGTACAATGCCGCCTCTATTAATGCTAAGCGCTGTTTTTTCCTTTTTATTTCTGGCGATGTTGCCTCAAGCGATGATTGCTTCATTTCCACCAACGGCCGCATCTCCTTTTACCGAGATGTAGATTTCGCCGAACTCCTCTTCCTGCCAGAGCCAAACTTTTCGTCTTTGAGCTAAAAAGAGCAAAAGGATAAAGATGCGAATTGTCTCAAGTTTGTCCTTATTTGCCACAAGTTCTGCAAAGTTCAAGAATGGCTTTTCTTTGGCGAAACGGAGTATCTCACTGTATAGTTTTTCCATTAGGTTTTCAATTTCCATCAAATAACGGTCAATTTGCGGCATGATTTCGGTTGGAGGCGGCAGAATGGGCTCCAAACGGGGCTTCAATGGTAACAGCTTTTCACCTTTTAAAACAGAGTCTAGAGCTTCTAGTAGTTGTTCAATTGTGGTAGAGGTTAATTCATACCGTAGCGGAAGGAAGATCGGTGGTGGAATAAACTCAGGTGGAAGCTTGGGTGGAGCAGGTGGCTCTTCGAGTTTTAACAGCAGCTTTGATTTCATTAGATATATGAAAGCGGAAGAGTCTAAAGCCACACCTGATGCGCGGAAATCAACTTCGCCTCGTTTATGCATTTCGTCTAGGAAAGATTCCAATAGAAAGGATATGTTTACTTTCCAAGGCTTTACTTTTTCTAGTTTGTGAATTTCGAAGAGAATGTTCCAAGGGGGCTGCAGATAGAAAGGTTTTCTCATGGTCACTAGGCTTTAGCCTCCGTGAACACGGCGGAAACAACGTTGGAGACCCCGTTGCGTTCATAAACTCCATAGACTTTTTGTGCTTTGTTAACCATTTCGGGCTTTAGTGTGACCACTATGAATTGAGATTTTTCCGATTCTTCTGCTAAAAGCTCTCCGAGTTTTGCGACGTGGAAAGCATCTAGGTGAGCGTCAACTTCGTCAAGAATGTAAAATGCAGCTGGTGTAAATTCTTGTATGGCGAATAAAAATGCTACTGCCGAGACTGATCTTTCTCCTCCGCTGGCTCCGCTTGCGAGTATAGGTGGTTTATTGGGGAACTGAACTATCATGTCGATGCCTCCGGCGAAGGGTTCTTCAGGGTTCTCCAGCTTTAGTTTGGCATTGCCGCCGCCTGTCACTTTTGAGAAGTATTTTCCTAGGTTTTTGTTTATTTTTTCGAAGGCATCCATGAAAACTGTGCGTTTTTTGCGTTCAATCTCATTCATGAAGTTTATTATGGCTTGTTTTTCACGTTCCAGTTCGTTCATGCGTAGTGATAGTTCCTTGTAGCGGGATATTTGTTCGGTGTAATGGGAAAGAGCAAGCTGGTTAACTGCTCCTAAGCGCTCAAGTTCAAACTTCATCATTTTGAGGGAAGTTTCGGCTTCTTCAAGTTGTCTAGGAGTTATAGGTATTGCTTCTTCATAACCGAATTCCCTTAACTGTCGTCTAAAATTATCTAGCTCTAGTTGTGATGTTTGATGTGAAAGCTGGAGCTGATTATGCAAGCGTTCTGCAAGCTCGTATTCAGCATCTAATTTTTTCAGTTCTTTGTCGATGTCATCAATTTGAGCGGTAAATTTCTTTGCTTCTTCTCTTGCGCTTAGGACAGTGCGAGAAAGTTCCTCTCGAGACTTTTCGAGCTTGAGAAGTTCTTCTTTTAACAGATCTCTTTCCTGCAGTGCCTCATTAACTTCTTTCTCTACAACTGCAAGCTGTTTTTCCACTTTTCTAAGTTGGACTTTCGTGTTTTCGTAGCCTAATTTTAGAACGTTTTCATATTTTGATTGTAAAGTTGATAGTTCTGTTTCGACACTGCCTAGGTTTTGTCTAAGCGTAATGACATTCTCAGCTAATTTGTCTCTTTGAACCTCTAGCTCCTGGATGTGTGTAGGATCGATTTTTCGCCTCAATTCAGCTAACTTACTGCGGAGTTTTTGCATCTCTTTTCTAATTGCACGGCGTTGATCTTTTTGAAGCCCGATTTCCGTCTTTTCCTTTTCCAATTTTGTTTGAACGCCTTGAATGTGAAAACCTAGTCGTCGAATGTTTCGTTTTGTGACTTTGATGCTTTTTTTCACTCTAGTTATTTCAGTATCGAGGGTGGCTATGGCTTCGGATAATAGGGTTATCTCGTTTCTAGTTCGTTCAATCTCTTCCTCGAAAAATGAAACGTCTTTCTCTCTTCTTGTTAAGTGTTCTTTAAGGGCTCTTACTGCCTCGTCTAGGCTTTTGATGGCGGTTTCGCTGGGGATCATTGTGGAGAAATCGATGGCTGTGCGGAAAAAGCCGCTTTCCAACCCTCCTCCAGCTTCGTAAACGTCGCCGTTTATAGTTACGCTTCTGTATCCCTTTCGGCAAATATCTAGTGCTGTCTTATCGTTTCTTGTAACCACAGTGTCGCCAAAAACAAAATTCACGGCTGGCTCGTGTTCCCTTGCGCACTTTACGAAAGCTGTCGCTAACCCTTCCATGTTTCTTTTTTCTGGTGGGTTCGCAGCTTTCTTGGCCAACCCTTTTATCGGAATGATTTTGATTCTGCCGAGTTTTAGACGTCTTAATGTTTCAGTGCATGTAAATGCGGCGTCGAAGTCCCGAACTACTAAAGCGTCTAACCAGCCTGCTCCAGCTGCTTCTAAAGCCTGTTTGTACCGTTTTTCAATTTTGATTAGGTTTTTAAGTCGCCCATATACGCCTGAGATGACTCCGAGTTCGCTTAATTCTTCAATGTTTCTTAGGGCGTTTTCTTCTGCGGCGACTGTTTCGGCGAGTTCTCGTTGGGTTGTAAACTCAACAACTGCTTCCCGTGCTGTGCCAGCGATTTTTCCTGCTTCAGCAATTTCTCTTTCAACTGCTTCCCTTTGTATGATTCTTCGCTCAAGCGATTTTTGCAGGTTATTTAGCTGTGTTTTTTGTTCTTTTTGGACTTCTTTCAAGTCGGCGAAGGATTTTTCGAGTTCTTTTAAAGTAGTGGTGAATCTCTCTTTCCGAGTTTTTAGGTCGTTTAGGCGGTGGAGTAAAATTCTTTTTGATGTTTGTTTTCGGGCATAATCGGCTTTTAAGTCGGCAAGTTCTTGGTAAAGTCTGTCAAGGTGCTGTTCGGTTTCTCGGATTTCTTTGCTATTTTCTCCAATATTTTCCCACAGTTGTGTAGTCTCATTGGCAAGGGTGTCATGTTCAACTTGTTTGGCTTCGATTTCTTTTAACAGTCGCTCTCGCTTTCTTTTTAAACGTTGTGTTCTTTTGCGGCTTTCGTCTATTTCCGTTCGCATTGAGTCACGTTGTTGAATGAAGTTTTCTCTAACTTTCCTTAATCCTTCAAGAGTGGTTGTGCTTGCGCCGATCTTTGTTGCAAGTTCGGTCAGTCTTGATTTCAAATCTCCTATTTTGATTTGAACCTCAAGAACTCGTGAACTACCTTCCTCTACCATATCCGAACTGAGTCTTCTCCACTCTTTTTCTATTGAATGGCGTTGATTCCGCATCTCCTCGCGTACTTGCCGTAGATTTTCAGCTTTGCTTCGAGCTTCTTCGAGTTGTGAAGAAATCTCTGCCATTTTCCCTTCGGTGATTGTGATTTGGTGCGAAAGTTTCATTGCTTCAAATCGTTTTATTTCGTTTCGTATGAAGTTGTATCGAAGTAACTCATTTCTTTCTCTTTCAAGGTCATCAACCCGTTTCTGCACCTCGTCGATTCTCCCCATGGCAGTTCGGATTGAAATTTCAGCCACTCGAAGTTTTTCTTCTGCTTCTGCCTTCTCAGAATCGTATTGGGCGATGCCAACCATATCCTCAATAATCTTCCGACGGTCGTTTGAGGAGATGTCTGTCATGCGGGTGATAGTGCCTTGTAATATTATATTATGGCCAGTCGACGTGATTCCAGCCATCGAGAGCATATTGTGAATATTCGTCCTCGATATTCTTCGCCCGTTGAGGCGATAGACACATTGTCCATTTCTGAAAACTTCTCTAGATATTGTCACCGTGTTAGTGTCAACGGGTATGCGGCCGTCTTTGTTGTCGAATTGAAGCACGACTTTAGCTGATTTTGCCTTTCCTATTCCGGCATCCGGTGAACCGTGGAATATGAGTTTGGTTAGGTTTTCAGCTCTCATTCTCCTTGCACTAAGTTCACCTAAAACAAAAAGAATTGCGTCCACAATGTTGGTTTTTCCACTTCCGTTTGGTCCTGTTACGACCGTGAAGCCCTTGTCTAAGGTGACAGCCACTGTTTTTGGTCCAAAAGACTTGAAGCCTTTTAATTCGATTTTTTTGACGTAGAGCATCTTTGAAGGGCCGCTCCACGGTTTTCTGGCTTTCTGAGGCCAGTCTACCGACTGTATAGCTTCTTCTATAGAATTCTTCTATAAATAACTTCATCTAGCGTTTAACGATTTTTAAATAGAAAAGTCTAACTTTTCCGTGTGCTTCGGCATTTCTCTGCCATTTTTTTGACAAAATCTTTCACCTTCTCCTTGCTACCATACACCAGCATGTAACCATCCTTTTGCATCTTATAAGAAAGCCCAGTTTCGCTAGCCAGGTTTTCCACGTTTTCCTTAAGGACATTGTCTGAGGGTAGAACTCTTACCCAATGCTTCCCTTTAGGAAGCCCTGAAATGAACCGTGAAGTTGTGGTTTCCTGTTTCGGTTCTTTTTCTTTTCTCGCCTTTTCAAGTTTTTTAATCCAATGTTCCATAAACTCTTGTCCAAGTTTTTCTTTGGCTATAGTTATGAGGCTAGATTCAACGTTCACTAAGTAGTTCTCTATGGTTGGAATAGACTCGGAGAGTGATGGGTCTGCATTGTAAACGTTTATCATGGTTTTTGCAGATCGTAAATAGTTCATAACCTCCGTAGGAATCGTTACTTGTTTCTTTCGAAATTCAGCTATAAGGTTCTCTAAAGTTTTCCACCATCGTTCATAACCCATGGCTCTTCCTCAACAACTAATTTGTGTAAGGTTGAATAAAAGTTAAGAGAGTATTTCCTTAGATAAGTCTTTATTTAGAAAAGAGTGGGTTTGTTTCAGAAAGACTTCAGAGTTGAAAAAGATTAGTTAGGCACATAGCGTGTTTATGACCTCTTTTTTTAAGTGTATTTATCAATCCTTTCCGAAACTTTTTGTGGCACTTTAAGCCTTTTAAAAGGCTCTTTTTGCCGAGTTTCTAGTACCTTCCTGCTGCTTTCTTAAGTTCAGCAGTTTTCTTTTTTGTTTAGCCTCTGACTTGCTCAATCGATTTACTTTCAAAATGCTGCTCCATAACTTCTTTTGGTTGTGGGGTGGCTATTTGCTTCGCTTGTTCAAGTTTTTTTCCACATCTTCTGCAGTATACGGATTCTTTTGCGTTCCTTGTTCCACAGCTAGAACAATAGACACCTTTGGACACGGTTACTGTGGCTCTTCGTCTTTCATGTTCTAAGTAATCTGTCAATAGCAGTGCTCCTTGAATTATTAGAAATAGTCCTACCATCCATACGAGAAGATTTGGGAACAGTATGACTATAATTCCAAAAGTGATGCACACTATTGCGAGCATAGGCGTTGAAATTGTTATTCCGACTCTTTTCAATCCTCTATCTACATAATCAGCCATAGATTTATTCTCCGAAAAACAATTCTAAATGTTAGGTCTCTTAACAATTATGAAACTAAAATCAATATTTTAATGCTTGCAGAATTACACTATTCTTTTACCCTATCACCGTCATGTTGACGATCGATCGCTATGGGTTTTGTGGGGTGGACAACCTACGAGATAGAAGCTAAGGACGAATGGAACAAAGTCACATGCACGCTGGCAAGGTTTGCGGAATACTCTAACATAGAAGGAAACAGAACAGGAGGATTCGGAGTAGTACAATTTCGTGAAAGGAAACGAGACATCTCATGATTTCTCTGTTTTGGAAGTTTCTGGCGTTACGATAGTCAGGTCCTTTGCTTTGGTAAGTGTCACGTTTTTGCTTAATTCACCCGTTATGTCAATAGGTATCAATTGTTTTCCTTCTTTTCTTAGTGGGAGAATGTATGGGGTGAGTTTATCTCTTTCGTATTCGCCTTTTCTTTGCACGATAAGCTTTTCGGTTAATCCTACGATCATACCTTCCCGTAGTTTATTGAATAAGTCAGCTCGTGCGTACGTGTTGAATGTAACTCGCTCTCCTGCCTTTTTCTTGGCTCCGCTTGTTTCTAATAATTGTGCATCTCTTATTGTGACTAAAGATTCGCTGTCGATCGATCAATCGGAACGCTTGCAAACAGTCACTTACAACTCCATGCAACATTTTACCTAACGCCATCTTAAAACTTACAATTCCAATAGCCTTCTCAACATTATTCAAATACACATCCCTACCAGTCGACAATACTTCGAACAAACAGCATACATAGGCAACTTCGCATCTTCATAATAAGGCCTCAAAGGAGGTTGATGCCAACTCCAACCCCTAAGCTCCGCACTCACGCCAGTTTCTCTCGCAGTCGCAAAGAGCTTATGAACCAAATAGTTATGCTTCAATTCAGAAAGGAAATACATCAACGCTCACTTACAAAATAGATGAACCTAAAAAGATGATGTAAAAATATAGAATGACTAATACGAAGTTTCGATTATCTTTATAAACAAAACTACAATTAACAAATAATCGAAAACCCTTTAAAGATAGAGATAGAGAAAAACTCTGTTAACGAAAAAACGTCAAATCAGGGCTCGGATTCAAAGGAAAATCCCATGTAGAGGGAATTGAAAGAGGTGTTGAAGGCTACGCCGAATAATTTTCGGCGTCGATGATTCAAAGGAAAATCCCATGTAGAGGGAATTGAA
>JBHIEO010000035.1:0-9998 GCA_046760665.1 Bathyarchaeia archaeon | reverse complement strand
AAGTCTGAAGCGGAAGAAGTGATTAGCTATGAAAAATTTAAAGAAGCTGTTCAAAGCGAAACATAATTCTAGTCTTTTCTATTTTGTGAAAGCTGCCGAAGCATAGCCGACAACAGCTGAATAATCCCCTGTGACGTCCCCGCTTGTTTTGTAGCAAAGAATTTTACCCTTTTTGGCGCCAAGAAGCTTGGCTGCAGTAACAAGCGCTACAACCGGACCGTAACCACATGCAGTTATGTGATGGCTTTCGATTATTGAATAGAATTCTTTTTCGTCTAGCTTTTCTAAGGCACTAAGTGCTTTCTCGTCTTTCTTTTTTGCTGTCTCATGAGGCTCATAATGGGTCATGTCTGTAGAGGCGATGACTAACGCGTTTTTTCCATCTAAAGCTTCCGCAACGGCTTGACCTACTTCACGGCTAGACCTAAAATCTTGCATGAGAAAGCTTATGGGTACGAACTTGAATGTTGAGCCGTAAAGATATTGAAGAAAGGGAAGCTGAACCTCAATGGAATGTTCGTAAATATGTGCCAACTCGTCTGCATCAATAATTTTTGACTTGCGCAAAATCTGGTCTGCAGTATCTTCATCGATTTGCACATTCCCCAAAGGTGTTCGCCAAATTCCTTCCTTCATAACTGCTAACCCGCTACCTTGTCCCATGTGGTTCGGACCAAAAATTACAATGACATCTGGCTTACCGTCAGCTGCTAATCTGTAAAAGGAATGGGCAGCCACCGGACCTGAGAACATGTAACCAGCGTGAGGGGAAATTAAACCAACAATGTTTCTTGAACCCTTTTGCACTGTTGGAATTTTTCCGGGGCCAAGTTTGTGGATGAAGCAGTCTTTTATCTGTCTCTTTAACGCTTCCGAGGAGCCTGCGTAGAAACTTCCTGCTTGGCATGGTCTTCTTACTTTCACTTTCTTGGCTTCCATTTGGCTATTTTAGGAGATTTTTGTTTCAAACTCGTCGATGGACAAATCCATATCTTTGTCAGGCGCCAATTCTCCTTTCTCACGAAGCACTTGCCTAGCTAGCATCCAATAAATAACTGCCAAGGCTCTTCTACCCTTGTTGTTCGTTGGAATCACAAAGTCTACTCCTGAAAATTCGTTATCAGTACTGCATAAAGCTACTACTGAAATACCCATAATCCCTGCTTCTTTTACGGCTTGTACATCAGCTTTCGGGTCTGAAACAATAATGACTGCTGGTTCAAGATGGTTGGGATATAAAGGATTTGAAAGCACTCCTGGAACAAATCTTCCTACAATAGGCGTTGCCTTTGTTATTTCACAGAACTTCTTTGCTGGGTGACGAGCATAAAGACGAGCCGCAACAACGGTAATTTTTGGCGGTTCAAATCTTGAAAGAAACTTCGCTGCAATACGTATGCGCTCATCTGTTTTCTTAACATCTAGCACAAACAAACCGTCAGGTCTTACGCGATAGATGAATTGGTCCATATCTTTCGTTTTCATACGTGTGCCAATGTGAATGCCTGCGGAAAGCAACACGTCGCGTGGTAATAAAAGCTCTTCGTCTGCTACTGAAATTTCACCATCACTTCTTTCCTGCAAACCTGTTTTCCCAACGTTTTCAGTTCTTTCGCTATCTTCTTTTTCTGGCAGCTATGTTTTCCTCCTTTAATGGGATTTCAGCCATTTTAGCTCTTTTTCCAAGCGTATCTTCTATCCTGATAAGTTCGTCAATTTTTGCTATCCGAGCTCCTTCAATTACGCCTGTTTTAATAATAGGACAATGAAAAGCCACTGCTAAATGGGCGATTTCTGCGTTTACGGTGTCGCCTGACCTATGCGATACTAGAGGCACATAGAGTGCTTCTCTAGCAGTTTTTGCGGCTTCCCAAGCATCGGTGAGCGTTCCAATCTGATTGGGCTTTATTATTATGGAGTTAGCAGCAGCCTTTTTGATTCCATGTTTTAGTCGTTTAACATCTGTGACGAATAAGTCGTCGCCACAAATGAGACAGCCGTTAGTTGTTTTTGTTAGCCACGCAAAATTTTCGAAATCTTCTTCGTTAAAGGGGTCTTCTACATAAATTAGGTTATATTTTTCGATTAATTCTAAAACATATTCAACTTGTTCTTCAGGTGTTCTTTTGATTTTTTCATGAGAGTAAACGTAACACTTCTTTTTTGAATCCCAAAGCGTTGAAGCGGCCATGTCTACTCCCACTCTGCATTCGAATCCAAGCTGTTTTGAAACCTCTTCACATGTTTGCATCATAAGTTCTAGGGCTTCGTAATTATTTATGTCTGCAATCCATGCGCCTTCATCGCTTCTTCCGCTTGTAAATGTTTTCTTGGTTTTTCTAAGTATTTCACCGACTTTTCTATGGAATGTTACGTTAGCTTTTGCAGCGTCCCAAAAAGACTTTGCATTAATAGGTAAAACTAAAAATTCTTGTATGTCTGGGGCTCTGCCGTGGGCGTGTTTACCTCCGCTTAATACATTTCCCAGAGGGAATGGAAGCTCATAGGCAAGATAGCCTCCAAGATATTCATATAGCAGCACATGATACGAGTCGGCTGTTGCTTTCGCAGCACACAAGGAAACTGCATAAGCAGTGTTTCCTCCTATTTTTCCGAAGTTTTCGGTTCCATCAATCTCGTGAAGAAACGAGTCTATGTTTTCTTGTTCGTTTGCATTCATGCCAATTAATTTTGGTGCAATTAATTTTTCAACAATCTCTACGGCAGCGTCTACATTGCCTTTTGGGTAATATACCACTTCAGCTAAGCCTTTGCTTGCTCCTGCTGGGGCAGCGGCTCTTCCAAAACCAGACGTGGTTTCTATGTCCACTTCTATTGTTTCGTCTCCACGGCTGTTGAAAATTTTTCGTGCTACAACTTTCTTTATCTGAGTGGACAAATCTTAGCAGTTCTCCTTTATGGCGGTCTCATCCGTCTTCTTTTTCTAGCTTCATAAAATTTGATGATTTCATCGATGATTTCTACATGAGAAAGTAGCATTCTTCGGCAACAGTACCGGGCTACATCGAGGTCATCCAAAACTTTGCCTGCATCTTCCCCTTCCTTTACACGTCTGGCAAAGTCCTCCCATTTATCTCCTATTACTTTACCGCATGTAAAACAGCGAACAGGAACAATCATTTTCTAATTCATCCTTTCTTTTTTATCTGTAGCTTTTTTGGCGTTTAGCACGAGCACCTGGGCCTCCAAATTTTTTAGGCTCCTTTCGCCTTGGGTCCCCTGCAAGCATAGTTCTGTCGTACTTGGAGAAAATTGACTGCAAACGTTTGCTCTTCGTCCATTTTACAAGCCCTCTAGCTATCGCCATTCTTGCTGCTTCTGCTTGTCCCATGAAGCCTCCACCTGACACTTTTATGTTTACGTCGATCTGTTTCCGAAGTTCGTCGCCAACTTGAAGAAAGGGTTCCATCATTTTTTGTCGAGCAATTTCTGGCTCAAATATTTCTAGTGGAACATTGTTTACTCGAATTCTTCCTTTGCCAGCTCTTATTGTAGCTCTAGCTATGGCTGTTTTTCTTTTTCCACTAATTGTTATAACTTTCTTTGAGCTTGACATGTCACTCGCCTACTGGAGTCCATCCAATTTCTTTAACTAGCTCGCCTACGGTTAGATAGGGGCATTTTAGCTTCTCGGCTCTTGCTTCAGATATTGTTTGTGTGTGTTTGTCTTTAAACTCCTGAGGCACTCCGATGAAAACACGTAGCCGTTTATATGCCTCTTTGCCTTTCGGCTTTCTCCGAGGCAACATCCCTCGAATTGCACGTTTCACAAATCGGTCTGGTCGTTTGGGGAAATATGGACCTTTTCGAGGGTGCCCGATTTCTAATTTCTTTTTTGTCTCTTTTACTCTGCTAAGCCTTTTTCCAGATATAACTGCTTTCTCTGCGTTTAATATTACGACACTTTCGCCTTGAAGAAGACGCTTTGCGACAACAGTCGCCATTCGACCAAGTATCAAATTATTCGCGTCCACAACTGTTACTGGTTTGCTTTGCGCTTTCATGTTTCTACCCAACAATTTTTACGTTTGAGCCCCTGGGATTTTTCTTCACCAATTCGGGAAAAGTCAAGCATTTTCCCTTAGCTTTTCTTATTTTTTCTTTTGCTTTGGCTGAAAATGCGAAAGCGGCAACCGTTACAGGATGACGAAGCGTTCCAGCCCCAAGCACTTTGCCAGCAACAGCCACCACTTCGCCTTTTTCGGTGTGCCGATTTATGCGGCTTAAATTCACAGATATGCGTCTGCTTCTCGTCTTGGTCAAAGCGTTGGCTATGCTGTTCCATATTTTCGCATCATTCTCTTTTGATGTTTTCTTCAAAAAACGAATGAGGTTAAGTAGCTGGGGGTTGTTAGATTTTGTTTTTTTCATTTTTTCACCGTTAATTGTCCTAGAAAATCTTCTAATTTTCCATCTAGAATGTTAAGTGCTTCTTGTAGGATTCTTTCTGGCGAAAGGGCACCTGTTGATTCAACACCAAATATGAACGAGTTTTCATCCCAAGCCACTTCTATCGCTTTGGGACTCTTCTGGCAAGCATCTACACAATCCTGACATAGAGTGCAGTCAGCTATATTTCGGATTTCAATTTCGTTTCCTGCTTTCACAAGGATGTTTTTTGGGCAAACCTTTATGCAGTCGCCACATAAGTCGCAAAGTTTAGTATCTACAGTGATTATTGGGACATACTTGTAAGCACACATGGAAACAGGTTGCCATCGCGCATGGTCTTTACCTTTTCCTAACCGTGCATAGGCTTCAAGCCTTATTTTTTGTTCTAACGCTAATTTGACTATGGGAATCTTGTCACTAACAGGAACTACAGACGGGTTTTCTGATTTAAAGTCGCCGGAGTACACTGTTATGGTATGGTCTTCAGCTTCTACTTCCAATGCTAAGGCCACGCGACAGAGGTTGCAGCCAAACTCACTTTTGCACGTACAGTTTTCAGGCAAATTATACGTGTCTAAATCTGTTTTTAACGGTATAAGCCCAATTCGATGAGCTAGAGATTCGTCTTGGAGCGTTGAGGAGTTTTCGATTATCACCACGTCGTCTATAGCCATAGTGGGTACTTCGGAAATTATTATTCTTCGCAGTGTATTCATGAAAGCCGCATTAGTCCCTTTAATAAGCAAACGCAGAAAAGCTTCACTTTTTTCTAAGATTTGAATTTTCACGGTTTTACGTTCCTTCCTTAACCATATATGCCACGGGTTCTAACAATGCTAAACGCACAGGCATTATACTCTTCGACCTCTTCGACCTCCTTTCCTTCGAGTGCCGTCGTGAGGGATGGGTGTAACTTCTTCAATGCGGCCTATGCGAAACCCAGCTCTTGCTAAAGCTCGTATGGCTGCTTGTGCTCCTGGACCTGGAGTTCTAGCGCTTGAACCTCCAGGCGCTCTCACTTTTATGTGTATGGCAGTTATGCCTTTTTCTTTTGCAGTTGAGGCTGCTGCAGATGCGGCACGCATGGCTGCGTATGGTGATGATTCTAAGCGATCCGCTTTTACGAACATGCCACCGGTGGTTCTTGAAATTGTTTCTGCTCCTGAAATGTCTGTTATGTGTATAATGGTGTTGTTGTATGAGCTGTAGATGTGAACGACGCCCCACTTTTCGGTTTTTCCACTCATCTTTTCTCTTCCTCAGCTGGTTCCGCTTCAGTCTCGGTCTTAGACATGCTGGTCAGAGTTTGGCGCAGTGGATGGTTCAAATTCGTTAAAGTGCTAGTAGGGGCATAAGTGATGTGCGCTTCTTCGTCTCTTAGTACTAAATAGCTTGGGGACGTTACCTTCTTCTCGCCGATGGCTATGTGTCCGTGGGTTATAAGTTGGCGGGCTTGATACATTGACTTGGCTAAGCCTTTATGGAAAACAAGAGATTGGAGTCTTCTTTCAAGAATGTCTTCGATTGCCAAGTCTAACACGTCGTCTAGGGCAGCGGTTTCGTGGAGTATTCCAAGTCTGTTAAGTCGGTTTAGAAGTTGTTTCTTCAATTTTTCTCCTTCTTTCTCAGGCATACCTAATATGGAGCGTGCTGTCCCTCGAAACTTTGATAGCATTGTCTTGTGTCGCCACAATTCTCTTTTGTTTCGCAGCCCATACTGGCCAAGTAGTTTGAGCTCTGCTTGCAATATGTCTGTTCGCCATGGAAACCTAGGAGTTTCGTATTTCTTTCGTTGCTTTCTTGGATCACCCATAGCTCTCTACGCTCCGGGTCTCCTCTTTTTCTTGACGCCTATGGCTTTTCCTTTTCTTCCTGTGGTTTTAGTTCGTTGACCACGTGCTTTTAGCCCGTAGGAGTGGCGGTAGCCTTTCCATGATTTGGTGGCTTTCATGAGGTCTATATCAGTTTTTATTTGGAGAACAAGGTCGGAGCCTATGAGGTGTAGATTTTTTCCTGTTTCTAGATCTTTTTGGCGGTTGAAAATCCATTCTGGCAGGTCATGTTTGGTTGGATTTTTTATTATATCTTCTAGTTTTTGTAAGTCCTGTTCTGAAAGAAACCCGAGGCGGGTTTCAGGGTTTAATCCACTTTTTTTGACTATGGCATTTGCTATACTGATTCCAATTCCTTTTATTTTGGAGATGGCATGGACTACTTTTAAGGTGCCATCCAAGTCTGTTTCTGCTATTCTGGTTATGTGGCGGAATTCCTTTGACATATTGAGGCTCCGTTATTTTGAAGCTAACTACCGAAAAGGATGCACAATTTATATAAACTTTCCTTTAGAAGCAGTTTGTTTTTAGCTTGTTTCTTGTTCAGAGTTTGGGCAAATCCTCTTTTTCATTTGCATTCGTCAAAAATTCATAGATGGAAGGGGAATTTGTGTTGTTCGACCTGTTAGACTTTCAGATACTATTTTTGAGGTTGAGTATAGGTGTACCTGGCGGCGAACATGCATGGAAAATCTTAATTTGATCTGTTTCGCTTTGGCACTTTAAGGCGATACGTATTTAAGATTATCGAAGCGATATGTACAGGCAAACATATTGGCGAGTAGAAATGCAACTTGGCACATGGAAGACGCTAATAGCGGTTACACTCATAATATCCGTAGCCTCCGTCGGAGGCACTGTTATATATCTTAACATGACAGCGAGACAAAGACTAGTTGTTGCCACCACCACAAGTCTATTCGACACGGGGTTCCTGGACGAGGTGGAAATCCGGTTCGAAGCTAAACATAACATTGACGTATATTTTGTTTCGGTTGGAACAGGCACAGCTATAAAGTTTGCACAAGAAGGGGATGTAGATATGATATTTGTACACTCGCCTTCAAGCGAATTTGCATTTCTCAAAGACGGGTATGGTGTCAACAGAAAAATAATCGCTTACAACTTTTTCGAGATAGTAGGCCCCGATACGGATCCTGCTGGAATTAACGGTTTATCTCCAACAGACGCCTTGGCAAAGATTGTTTCTGCAGGAAGAAACTCGCAAGCATTGTGGGTTTCAAGAGGAGACTACTCGGGTACTCATTTAAAAGAGAAAGCTTTGTGGGCGACGATAGGGTTTAACTGGACGGAAATTAGAGATGAAACAGATTGGTTCATCGAAACTGGTTCTGGTATGGGAGACACATTGAAAACAACAAACCAGCTACATGCCTATACTTTAACTGATGCCGGAACATTTCTCGCGTATAGCCATGCCGACCCTAACTTAGTCCCTAACCTTATAGAGCTCGTAATTCAAGGATCACAACTACTAAACGTTTACAGTGTGATAGCTGTTAACCAAACACTTCATCCACAGGTAAACCTTGAAGGAGCAATCACTTTCATAAAATACTTGATATCCGAAGAAGGACAACAACTAATCCAAGAATACGGCATGGACAAGTATGGGCAAAGCCTGTTTCATCCAGCAGTAAACCTTCTAAAAAACAACACTGACACAACGACACAAATAATTAAAGATTATGCCTTCTTTGAGGGGTCAGAATGCCCTCCTCAATATAGATACGATTATGCTGAACTTTACAGTTGAAATGGCTGGCTTCAATGGTGGCATGTTATGAAAAAGGCTGATGTGGTTCCTATTTTGATGATTGTTCTTTTTTTGGTTATTTTCTTAGTGTTTTTATTTTTGGTGGAAGAGTTTGCTGAAGGTTTGGGAGAGGCTTTTAGGCTTATAGCTTCAGGTGATCCGGAAGTCATTGGCATAACTTTACAGTCTATCTATATTTCGGGAACTGCTACAGTTTTGTCGATTCTGTGGTGTATTCCTATTGGGGTTACACTGGGTCTTAGTGACTTTGTGGGGAAAGGCTTCATTAAAGGTTTGTTCAATGCTCTGCTTGGAATACCTACGGTTACTCTTGGTTTAATTCTATATCTTATGTTTTCAAGCTCTGGTCCTTTAGGGGCCTTGGACCTCTTCTTAAATCCTTTAGGTGTTTCTATAGGGCAAGCTATTCTAATCACTCCTATCATAATAAGTTTCACAGCAAGCGCCGTAGAGGCGGTTGATCCAGATATAAAAGATTTAGCGAGAACGTTAGGTGCTTCGGAAACCGAAGCGTCCTTTGCAGTTCTTAAGGAATCAACTTCAGGGGTTGTATTAGCTGTTGTTGCTGGATTCAATAGGGCGATTGCAGAATTGGGAGTTGTCCAGATGGTTGGACAGAACATCCGTGGGCGAACCAGAGTTTTAACTACCACAATTGCCTTTGAGACCACAAGAGGGAATATTGCGTTGAGTATAGCGTTAGCAATGATTCTGTTGTTCATCGTTTTGTCGATAAGTCTCTTAACAAATTTAATGCAGAGGCGGCTAAAATGAGCGTCTTAGCTGAGTTAGAACATGTTTCAAAAAGCTATGGAAGGATTAAAGCCCTTGACGATGTAACGATAAAAGCTCCAAAAGGCGAAATATCTACTCTAATCGGTCCCAACGGTTCTGGAAAAACTACTTTGCTGAAAATTCTTGCGGGCATCGAAAAACCCGACAGTGGAAACGTCTATATCAACGGCGAAAGAATAGAAGACAAGAACACGGATGTAGCCAAGCTAAGCACTATGGTTTTTCAAAAAACTTAGAAAGAAGCCAAAAAAACAAGTTGACGAAACAGTGAAAAAGGTGCTAGAAATTGTGAAGCTTGAAGGTTACGAAAATCGACATGCAAAGAAACTTTCCGGAGGAGAACAGCAAAGAGTCTCGCTGGCAAGAGCATTAGCCCTCGACACACCTCTACTGCTCCTCGATGAACCGACGGCAAATCTTGACCCGAAAAGCGCTTCCATCATCGAAGAGGTCATAAGGCAAGTCAATCAGCAAAAAGGCACTACTATCATAATTGCAACTCACAACATTTTTCAAGCCGAACAAATCAGCGAAAAAGCCATCTTGCTTGTAAATGGCAAAATCATAGAAATCAACACTATTGACAAAATACTTGGAAAATCAAGGAAACTAACGAAATTTGCCAGACTCGAAAACATTTTTTCAGGCACCTCAGAGATTCTTGAAGAGGGCACTTCCCGCCTAAAATTAAGCGCTGGAATAGCCATAGAAACCGCTTTACGAAGAAGCGGCAGAATAACCGTTTTCATAAGACCTGAAGACATCATCATATCTAAAAAAAAGTTTGAATCGAGCGCCAGAAACGTCTTCAAAGGAAAAATCGTAGAAATATCAGAACGAGGCCCATTAGTAAGATTGAAAGTGGATGCTGGAAAGGAATTCATTGCGCAAATCACCAAAAAATCCTTCGTTGAAATGGGCTTGAACGTAGGGTCACAAATTTACCTCACTTTCAAAGCATCTTCAGTACAAGAAGCTTAACAACGCCAAACTTGATGCCCATCACAAATATAGTAATAAAATATTTAGTTTAGCATCCCCCATTTCTAATAGGGGATATTAGCTTGGGGAGAAAGCTGATTTATCTTTCACTTCTTACGTTCCTCTTAACGAGTGTATTTTCGTCAGTACTCATTTTCATGGTTGTTGGGGCAGACAGT
>JBHIEO010000034.1:0-10814 GCA_046760665.1 Bathyarchaeia archaeon | reverse complement strand
CCTACAGAGGAGGCCTAAACCTCTGAAATGCTTCTTTAAAGGTTTCATTACTTACCACTTATCTAGTTAAACACGGGATGTTGAAAACAACACATATATTAACTAGTGATGCGGATTGCTGAAAACAAGATAGTAGTCAAAAGGAAACTAGAGGATATGTGTAGAAAAGTGACGAAAAATGGCGAAACCCAGTGTCTTTGTGAAAATTCCTAAAAACCGTATAGGTGCTCTTATCGGTCCAGGTGCGTCTACAAAAGAGCTCATAGAGAAGAAACTTGGTGTAAGGTTGGATGTAGATAGTGAAAGCGGCAATGTCAGTATCGGCCTTATGCCAAAAACAATAGACCCTTCGATGCTTTTTAGGGCTAAAGAGATCGTTTCGGCTATCGGAAGAGGTTTTTCTCCTCAGAAAGCTAGAAGGCTTCTGGATGATGAAGAGTGTATGCTGTTAATTATTGACTTGAGAGATTTTGTGGGGAAATCTGAGTCAGATATTAAACGGCTGAGCGGCAGGATTATTGGAAGGGAGGGGAAGACTAGAAAGCTTATTGAGGAGCTGACAGATACTTACGTGTCCGTGTATGGTCACACTATTAGCATTATTGGCGCTATGGAAGAAGCTGAAATCGCTCGACAAGCCATTGAGATGTTTATTCGCGGACGATTGCACACTTCGGTGTATAGGTTTCTGCATGCGAAGAGAAGAGAGTTAAAGAAAAGGAAAATGGAACTGTGGAAAAAACCCTAAGAAAGCTCGAAGTTCCCTATTTTCTGTATAGTATGTAAACGCCTAATAACATTGTCAGTCCAGCTAAAAGCTGGGTGAGCGAGAAGGTTTCTTTGAGAATGGCAAATGCAAAAACTGCTCCAAAAAGAGAAGATGTAGAAAAAATCACTCCTGTTCGCATTGAGCCTATTTCCCTCAATGCAAGCAGGAACAATAGAATTGAGAAAGCTATACTGAATGCTCCAACAGATAGCAGATAAGGTATCGAAATAGGGGAAACATTGAAATCAACTTTGAGAAGCAGGGAGATTGCCAGTAAAACACTGCCACCAATAAAGCATTTTAATCCTGTTACCATAACGATATCTCGCTTTTTGCTCAGAAACCTGCTCAAGTTATTATCCACTCCCCAGAATAGGCAAGCACCTATAATCAACAAGTTGCCGGTAATCTGGGTGGTTAGAGTAAGCTTCTGGAATTCGCCATTCGTTGTTATGAAAGCAACTCCGACAAGCAAAAGAACAATAGCCAAGTAATCTTTTTTTACTCCTCGTTCTTTCATAAAAGCAAAAGCTATCAAAACTGTGAACAATGACTCTGTGTTAAGGAGCAGAGACGTGTTAATCGCAGTAGTTTCGTTAAGACCATGTAAAAGCATTAAAGGTGCAATGATTGAGCCGCAGAGAATGACAAGAGCGAGGATTCCATAATCTTTCTTTGATATTTTGGATTCTGTTTGTGTAGGGGTTTCAAACAAGGAGAGAATCTTCTTGTGAAGAGGAGAGAGGTGAACCCCGAAAAGTAGAGCACCTCCTATAAAATAAATCATCCCTGCAACAATCAGAGGATTAACATTTTCCAACACAATCTTGTTTAGGGTTGAACTTATCCCAAACAAGATCGCCGAAGCAATAGCACCCACATAACCCCAGTGATGAGTCACATAACGATATTACCATCGTGCAGATTTTAGGTTTTGCCATAACAGTTCACTATACACCCTTAGACATCGAGAACAGCGTATTCAAAGAATAGTATTGGCTGTTATTTTGTCTTGGCTAGTTATTGGATTTCACTTGAATGGCAAATGACACAGAACAGGTGTCACCGCAAAAACAGCCCTCTGACTGTGAAAAGATATAATTTCTACATGCAATAACATATACCCATTAAAAGGTGAGAGAACAGGGAAAGCGGGATGGTAAGCCAAGTATTTGAGGAAATTAGCCCTGCTGACTTCTTTTACCGTAATCGAGACATAGCAGGCTTTACTAATCCATCCCGTGCCATATTCGCCTCAATAAGAGAGCTTGTAGAAAATTCTCTTGACGCTGCGGAACTTGCCGGAGTTCCTCCAAATATTTACGTTCGTTTAACTTATGGTGAAGGCGGTCCAGAATCTGGAGTTTATAAGCTGAAAGTTGAAGACAACGGGTCAGGAATAACCTCTCGCCACATACCTTCAGCCTTCGGCCAAGTGCTCTTCGGCTCAAAGTACAAGTTAAAACAGTCTCGGGGAACCTTCGGATTAGGCGGTACAATGGCCGTTCTATATGGACAAATCACCACCCACAAACCTGCCTACATAATCTCCAGCACAGGCTCCACAAAAGTCTACAAGTATAGAATAATGATTGACATCCAAAGAAACAGACCAATGATTTTGGAACGCAAGGTTTTGATAAACAAGGAACAGTGGCATGGAACAATTGTAGAGTTTAGTCTTGAAGGCGACTATTTCCGTGCCATGCCAAAAATCCTAGAATATTTGAAACAAACTGCTCTGGTGAATCCTTACGCTAACATAACTTTTGTTGACCCGAAGGGACGCTTATACAAATTTACCCGCGTAACAACAAGAATGCCTTCTCCGCCTAAAGAAACGTTGCCCCATCCTTACGGGGTAGATGTGGAAACGGTTAAACGTCTCATCCAAGTGACGCCGCATCGGAATATGATAGATTTTATGAAGACCCACTTTCACCGAGTCAGCGAAAACATAGCCCACAAATTTCTAGAATTCGCTACTATTCCTAAGACAAGAAATCCAAAAAAGTTAGGTCCCCAAGAAATTGTAAAACTTGTACAGATGATGAAGCGTTTCGAAGAGTTCCGGCCACCAAGCGCGAGTTGCTTGTCCCCTCTTGGGAAAGAGTTGCTGAAAGTTGGGATTTTGAAGGAGTTGAAACCGGAATTTACAGCGGTTTGCCAACGCAAACCCTCCACTTATGCTGGCCACCCCTTCATTGTAGAAACAGCAATTGCCTACGGTGGGGGCATTCCAAGAAAAGGCGATTTCGTGCTTTACCGCTTTGCTAACCGCATTCCTCTTCTCTACGACGAAGCCAGTGACGTATCGTTCCGTATCATCAAAGCTATGAATTGGCGAAGATATAAGGTCTCGCAAGAGATGCCCATAGCCATACTTGTCCACATTTGCAGTACTAAGATTCCATACAAAACTGTAGGCAAAGAGTTTATCGCCGATAGACCTGAAGTTAAAAGGGAAATCTTAAACGGAATAAGAGAAGCTGCGCGAAAACTTCAAAGGTTTTTGTCAAAGCGCGAACACGTAGAAAAGGAGAAAAGAAGGCTAAGTGTTTTCTCTAAATATCTGCCAAAGATTGCCAGGTTTTCAACAGAATTGGCTGGCAAAGAAAAACAACCCGACATTCAAAAGTTGTTAAAGAGTGTGAACCTAGTTGGAGGAAAAGAAACAAGAAAGCAGCATTTCAGCAGTTGAGAAGAAGAAAGAAGCAGTTGTAGACCTAGAAAAGTTTGGTGAAACGCTTTATCGCCAAATGGAGCAGGGAGAGTTCCCTTGGATTAAAATGCCTAGCCGTTCCATAGAGAATATTTATTACAGCCCAGAACTTCGTCAATACGTTTTAGGAGAAAGAAGGGTTAAACGAAGTGCTCGAAACATCCGCCACATTCGTCCTCTCACACAGCTAGTCTGGACAGCCTTCTTCGCTCATCAACTCTCAACTCAACGCAAAACTTCAACTCTCCGAGACGTTTACTACTCTGCTCAAGCCTATCAAATGTCCTTCAAAGATCAGTCGGAATCAGACAACGTAATCACAGACTTAGAGACAGTGATAGGCCTCGCCAGAGAAGATTTCAACATTTTTCCGGAAGAGCGTTCCGCCGTTTTTGGTGACTTGACAATCGAATATACAGTGCCAGGTTATGAAGGAAGACGAATGGATTTGACATCTCATCCAGACGGTTTAATGATAGGCCCAGCGTTGACGTACAGCGAGTTTGTGAAAACCACTGCAGACAAAGTGATTGCCATCGAGAAAGGCGGTTTGTTCACACGGTTTATTGAGGAAAATGTACATAAGAAATTCAATGCTTTGCTTGTGTTAACAGCGGGGCAGGCTCCTCGAGCTACTCGCCATTTCATTCATAGACTTAACAAAGAGCTAGAATTACCAGTTTATATTTTGACAGACGGCGACCCGTGGGGAATGCACATCGCTATGGTCATAATCTCTGGTTCAGCCAACGCTGCGCACCTTCGTGACTTAACAACACCCGACGCAAAATGGAGCGGAGTTTGGGCAACAGACATAGTTAACTATAAGCTGCCAAGCGACCCCTTGACAGAAATTGACATAAAAAGGCTTCATGAACTGCAGCGTGACCCACGATACAAAGACAAGCTGTGGCAACGAGAGATAAAAACTTTCATGAAAATTCGGAAAAAGGCGGAACAAGAAGCTTTCAGCCGTTATGGTCTCACATATATCGTAGACGAATACTTGCCAGCCAAATTAGAAGAAACAGAATAAGTGGATACGCTTGAGAAGATTAAAATAAAACTTAGACAACTATGTGTAAACCTTAATTACAAGAGTGTTGCGGCATGAGCAGGGAAGAATCAACAGGATATACAATTGCAGAGAAGTTCTTTGCCCTGTTAATAATTCTCATCGGCGCAATAGTGGTCTATAATGCTACAACAAGTCCTAACTTGACGTACCCTTTCTTTTTCGCTGTAGGCGGTCTAGCTTTGATAGTGCTTGGAGTTTTTATGATTTTAGCAAAAGCACAATAGTTGCTGATTCCAACTTATCGAACGGTTTGACGGGTCTTTTTACATTTTGGCCAAAAAATACATTATTGGTGTTGAAACCAAAGAAATTTTTAGTATGCATGTGCTATTTTACTTTGGTTAACGTTGCTTGTAAGAATAGTGCGTAGTCTAACACCTGAGGAGGTGTATAGGCGAATTCGCAGTTTGGAAGAACATTATAACACGACCTTTGACAAGTTTGAAGACCAATTTCTCAAAAGAAAAAAGCCGAGACAACTATTAAGCGTCTATCTTGAGTGGGCAGGTTTAGTTGATGCTTATAGAGGCTACGAAGAGGGAGGTGAACTTGACTACATAGTAGAGGAAACTCGAGATTTCGACTCTAAAGAGCTAGCAAAGCTAACTCCGAAACGCATAGAGCTACTGAACCATCTAGCTAACATACGTGTTGAATCCATAAACGAGTTAGCACATAAAATCAAGCGAGATGTTAAAAATGTTTATGAAGACTTATTGGCTTTGAAGGAGTTAGGGCTTCTTATGTTAAAGCGGAGAGGTAAACGTAACATTGTGCCAGAAACTTTAGTTGAAGAAATTACATTTCTGGTACGATGACTTGATGGTTTAAGAGAGGCTAAATGTCGAGGATGAACTTTACTATAGCTTCGTTGGGCTTTTTCATAATTTCCATTTGATGATATGTTATGGCTTTGACTCCTACCTTTTGTGGATGCTTTTCTGGATTGAATTTTTCACCTTGAATCTTGGCCTTTAACTTAAATCCCGTTTCTGTTCTCTTTATCTTTTCAATCGTGAATTTGGAGTAAAGGTTTTCGGTTGTGTCGAACTTAATCAGAAGTGCTTCTAACCAGTTGTAGAGTAATGCTTTTTCGTCGAAACCTTCAACCTCAATAAGCTCTTCAAACTTGGGGGTCACTTTCTTTGTTTCAGTCATTACTTCAAAAGTTGCCAGCGCCGCGTTTTCAAAGGCTTCTTCTAAGGTTTTGCCATAGGCTGCGACGTATGCATCGGCTCTGTGTTCAAGAAATTTGAACTTTTCCTTTCTTGACAAGAGGAGTTCCTCTAAGTTATGAATGTTTGCTGTAAGTTTGTTTTACATGTTTTTTCCTTGTTGCTGAAGAATTACTTGAAAAAGAAAATAAGGATTGGTTAGAAGTTTTTTGGTGTCTCTTTGATTGCGGCAACCACCAGTATCGTTGCTTTTTGCACGTCGCTAAGTGAAAGCATAGAGGTTGGACTGTGGATGTAGCGGGTTGGAATCGATAAAACTCCACATGGCACACCTTCCCGAGTGAGAGCAATTCGCGCTGCGTCTGTTGACCCCTTCAACCCCGTTTCTAGCTGGTATGGAATTTTTGTTTTTTCTGCAGCATTGACAAGGAGCGACAATATTTTCGGATGTGTAATTAAGCCAGCATCCATAACGCCTATGACAGGGCCTTTCTTCATTTTTATCGGTGCTTCAACCTCTTTCACGCCGGGGATATCTCCCGCTATAGTGACGTCGAAAGCTAAAGCCAAGTCAGGGTAGATTTGGAAAGCAGATACGGTTGCACCTCGAAGACCTACCTCCTCTTGCACCGTGCCTACGGCGAAAACTGTGGAGTCAACGTTCTTGAGTTGTTTCATCACTTCGACTAGAAGACAACATCCTACGCGGTCATCGAAGGCTTTTCCGATGACGAGGTCTTTGTTTATCTTTGCGAATCTTGTGTCGAAACTTACAGCGTCACCGACTTTTACGCCTATTTTCTGCGCATCTTTTTCACTGCTGGCACCAATGTCTATGAAAAGGCTGTCTGCTTGGACAACCTTCTTTCTCTCCTCGTCTTTCATTATGTGCGGCGGTTTCGAACCAATCACGCCTGGTTTACTGCCTTTTTCGGTGTGAACTATGACTCGTTGTGCTATGAGGATGCGGTCGTCGATTCCGCCGAGCTTTGCAAATTGTAGAAAACCATCTTTAGTGATATTTTTGATTATTAATCCGATTTCATCCATGTGGGCGGCAATCATCACTTTCGGCGCGTTCTTCTTTTTTCCCCTTTTTATGGCAATTACATTGCCGAGTTTATCCTCTTTAATTTCGTCTGCATAAGGTTTAAGCATGGTTTTCATTAATTCTCTAACCTCGTCTTCTCGACCTGTAACCCCGCAGGCATTGGAAAGCTTTGCTAAAGTGTCTACGAGCTTCACTTCTTCTTCCTCCGCTTAGACAGTTATTTAACACGGTACTAAGAAATAAGTGTGAGGTTACCAAGGAAATGGAAAAATAGCCATTCACGCTCTGAATAGGAGGCTGCTATCGGTTGAAGGAGGCTGCTATTCAAAACATTTTGGTGATAGGTATAGATGCTGCTGCATTAGCTATGTCAGCAAAAAAAGCGGGATACAACGTTTTTGCAGCAGAACATTTTGGAGACCAAGACCTTAAACGAGCATGTAAAAGTGTCTTGTCTATTGTGGAACAAAAGGCTGGAGAATCTTGTGGGCGTCTTGAGGCAAGTTTTTCTCCGCATAAACTCTTAGGTCTAGCAAAGGAACTTCTCGCTAAACATCGAATAGATGCTGCTTTGTTAGCTTCAGGCTTAGATGACTCCCCACAAGTTTTGGCAGAGCTTGATGAGCTAATTCCTATAGTTGGAAATCCTCCTACAACAATTGAAAAAGTACGCAACAAAACAGATTTTTTTCATGAACTCCAAAAACTCGGAGTACATCACCCCAAAACAATGTTGGCAAAAAATGTTGAAGAGGGAAAAAGAGCAGCTAAAGATATCGGCTACCCAGTGATGATAAAGCCTTTGGCTAGCCTTGGAGGTGCTGGAATCAGAAAGGTGGAAAATAGTAGCGAATTGACAGCAGTTTTTCGGCGAATTGCTTCGCCTCGAGAAGTTTTAATTCAGGAGTATGTGTCTGGTATGGATGCGAGTGTGTCATTTCTCTCGGCTAAAGAAGCAACTGTGGTTTTGACTTTAAATGAACAACTATTAGGAATTCAAGAAGTTGGTCAAAAAGAACCATTTGGCTATTGTGGGAATATTGTTCCTGTTCTTGCAAATAGGGCACTTATGGATGTGTGTGAAGATGTGGTGCAGAAAATTGCGTCGCATTTCGGGCTAGTTGGGACCAACGGCGTAGATGTGGTGATTTCGAAGGACGGTACACCCTACATTGTTGAAGTGAACCCTCGCTTTCAAGGGACCTTAGAATGTGTTGAGCGTGTTCTTGGAATAAACCTAGTTGATGCTCACGTGCAAGCATGCATTAAAGGAACCCTCCCTCTTTGTGAAAGAAAATCCACAAAATTTTGTGTTAGGCTAATTTTATATGCTCGCTATCGTTCGTTAGTCCCTAAGTTCGTCAATCTCGAAGAAGTCAGAGATGTTCCGATTCCAGAAGTCATTGTGGAAGAGGGAGAACCACTCTGCTCTCTTCTAGTTGAAGGGACAACGAGAAGTTCTGCTTTAAAGAAAGCGAAGGCATTAGCTCGGCTTGTTTATGAAAAGACAAAGCCTTGGCTTCAATGACGGAATAGAAAACCTGCCTTTTTCAACGTTTTGATTAGAGGATGCCCAATTACCACGGTAGCTACAGTGGACAGTGCTACTTTTATAGGAGTGATGACAGCGCCGCCGCCCCATATCAATTGTAAAGTTTCGACATCAAAACCATAGAATAGACTGTAGGTTTGACCTGGAATAAAAACGAAAATTCGAAATAGCACATCAGCTTCTAGCCCTACAAAAGCGGCAACAGAGAGGATAAATAGTGTGCGTGTGCTAATGGAAACAGCATCGTGGATAATGAAAAATGTAATCATGAAAAAAATCCATGCAGCCAACTCCGCGAAAATTAGTATAATAGTTATGTCAAGAAGTCTCGGTTGAAGAGCAGTATACACAGCAAAAACAGTAATGCTTGTGCTAATTGCTCCAGTGAGACCTACGATCCATTTCTTTGGCAAAGAAGTGCGGGCCTCATGTTTCCACAAACCCTTCTTAATCAAGAAAATTGCCGCCACAAGAACGGCAAATGCAAGATAGGTGTCCCACATCCCCCAAAGGGGAAGTTGCCAAGCAACGGGCGTGAGGAAATACCCTGCAAATAATGCGACGTAATAAACTAGCACGGGTTTCCATTTTCCCTTATACACCAGGGCAGAGACGGCTGCTCCTAATGGGGCGCCTACTGTAAAAAGAAACTCGTATGCGTCTATGAAATATATGTAGTGTCCGATCATAACTCCGATGAAGGTAGCCGCAAATCCTAATAGGGGTCCAAGTATGATGCCTGTGAGGGGCACTATTAGAAAATTCCAACTGTACCAAACGCCGGAAGGAATCTCGGGCAAACTCGCAAGAGAATCAGTAACAACGTTTAAGGCAGCGAAAACCGCCACAATAGCCACTGTTTGAGATGTGTTAAACTTTTTCTGCATCGCTAGTCGCAGTTAATGTCAGCAAGTTTGTTTTTATGATTTGCCTAAGAGATAACTGAGGAAACTGCTATGCAAGTGGTTTATCATGAACGGTACGAAGAGATCTACAGATCAGATCCCGCAGCAGCGCCTGGCAGAATTGAGTGCATAAGAGACGAATTAGAAGACCTCTTTCAGTTTGTTAATCCTTCACCTGCAAGTGAAGCAGAATTGCAGTTAGTGCATTCACAAAGCCACATCAACTGGGTAAAAAAGCACGGCTTACTCTACGAAATCGCTGTCCTAGCTGTTGGGGGCGCGTTGAAGGCTTCTCAACTTGCAGTGCAGGGAGAGCCAGCTTTCGGTTTAATCAGACCTCCGGGACACCATGCTAGTCCAGACTCTAGCTGGGGTTTCTGCTACTTCAACAACATTGCCAT
The DNA here is from genome assembly GCA_046760665.1 of Bathyarchaeia archaeon. Taxonomy (GTDB): domain Archaea; phylum Thermoproteota; class Bathyarchaeia; order Bathyarchaeales; family SOJC01; genus JBHIEO01. The sequence goes on along the minus strand of JBHIEO010000034.1, from coordinate 1,161 downwards.
CGCAGTTGAAAAGCTTAGGAAAAAAGGCGTTGTCAAGAAGGCCTTGGTTTTGGACATTGACCTACACTATGGAGATGGCACCGCCAATTTTTTCGCTGCAGTGCCTGAAGTTGAGTACTACTACGTTAAAGGCGATGATAGAGAAAGTTTTTTGGATGATTTGGAACAGTTCCTTTCATCTCAGAAGGATTATGATGTGGTTGCTGTTTCTGCTGGTTTCGATAGGCATGAGCTTGATTGGGGTGGGCTGTTAAAAACTGAAGATTATGGGGTTATTGGAAAGATTGTTAGGGCATATGCAAACGAAAAATGTGGTGGAAAAGTGTTTGCTGTCTTAGAAGGCGGCTACAACCACGACGTTCTTGGAGAAAGTGTCAAAGCCTTCCTTATAGGCTTGAAATAGTTAGAAGACTCGAAACATAATTGTTGTAATAAAAAACCTGGGTCTAGTTGAAAGGGAAAGTTTATAGGCGCCTTTGTCTTTTCTTCAAGACTTTGATGGAAGGCGATGTGGGACGAGACTTGAATTACTGCATATAACTAAACGCCATCTAAAGCAAGAAAGCCTTTTTGGGCTAAATGCAATCGAGACAGTTGCTTACCGTAGTCTTGTCGTAGTTTTCGCTGTAGGTGCTACGTTGGTGAGGTAGATATGGAGGACGTTTTGCTCTTAATAGTGCTCACGTATAGCGTTTCGTTAAGCGTCGGCTATTTACTGCAGAAATATTTTCGGATGCCTTGGATGTTCGCTTCTTTGTTCTTTGGTCTTGTTCTCTCGGTCCTTGGCCTCTTCAGTTCCACCATTGAAAGCGATCTTTTCAAATTGCTAGAAACTTTTGGAATGTATTTGCTCTTGTTCATAATTGGGTTCAACTTAGATTTCAAAAAAATGGCAAGGCTAAAAAATTATGTTGTCCTAGGCACAATTGTTATCATTGCCTTAGAAGGGCTCTTTGGAAGTTTCGTTCTTTATTTTATCTTTCCAGCCGAAGTAAACCAATCTTATTTAGTAGCTTTGGTCACAGCCTTTTCCTTTGCAACTGTTGGGGAAGCTGTTCTATTGCCGATTCTTAATGAATTCGGGGTTATCAAAACAACATTTGGGCAACTCACGCTGGGAATAGGAACTTTAGATGACATCATAGAGGTTTTAATGCTTGC